>CAJXSA010000173.1 GCA_913060595.1 uncultured Ignavibacteria bacterium | reverse complement strand
AACGCCGTCGACTTCAGCAGCGGCATCAGAGCCAGGCTGACAGCGAGGATGAGAATAAAGCGTTTCATGGCCGGCCTCCTTGGAGTGATTGATGAATGAGTGCTGTAGTTGTCGTGCGCGGGGATCAGTGCCGGCGCGCGGCGCCGCGATTGCGTGTCCCGCTGCGTTCGCGTTTGCTGAGCGTCGTGCCGCCGCCCACGATCAGTTCCGGATTCCCGGTGGCGACCTGGTACGCCCAGTCGAAGACAATGCTGTTTGTGCCGACGTCCACAATGCGGATCTTCGCGTAATGGTTGTCGAATGTCCGGATGACATAGGTATGTCCGCGAATGATCAGGGCGTCGCCTGTCGGATTCCAGCCCTCCGCCGGAGCGCTGGAGATCTCGTCGATGCTTGCGGTATATCCCATGTCCTGGATGTCGGTGTCATCCCACACGACCAGGAACGGGACACCGCTGCTGCTGCTTTCGAAGAAGACATCGGTGAAATCGGTGTCAAAATGCAGGATGCTGTACGCGGAGAAATCGTATCCGGCGCGAGACGCATTGAAAAAGCGGTCGGTGAGCACCACGCCGCGTCCCTCCGGACGGGGGGTGTCATAGGCGACGTCACGACTGAGGTCGCTTTCGTTGCCGCGTACGTCGTAGGCCGTCACAGCGTAGTAGGCGGTAATCCCGTTGACGGCACCGCGGTCGAGAAACGTGGCGGTCCGCGTGCTGCCGATAAAGTCGTAGCTCCCGTTGTAGCGGTCGCTCACGTAGACATTGTATCCCGCGATGTCCGGCTCCTGGTTTTCGTACCAGGACAGTTCCACCGCGTTGTCGAGTGATACCGAGACGATGCCCACCGGGGGAAGCGGGGGGATGTCGTCGACGTAAATGATGTCCTCCCCGTCGTGGTCACAGGCAGTGAGGAGGATGAAGGGCAGGAGAATGAGCAGTGTGCGGGTTTTCATGGTAACAGCTCCTTTTCGGTGTTCTGCACTCTGTAGTGCAAAACTGATGCCAGAACTGAAAACCGGCATTTTTTATGCATTTCGGGCTGTTTGCCGATTGACACCGCGGGGGGACGTGCGTGGAAGTGTGCAGGACTGTCTCAAAAATAGGACAGTGGTTGTGTGCGGTGTGGTGGCATTTTCGAGGGCGGGAAAAGAAAAAGGCCCCCGGTCGGAGGCCTTTTGACAGTCCTGGATGCGTGCGCTTTACTCGATATCGAGACCGAACTCCGCGCGCAGGCGATCGGCAGTCTGCTGTGCCTGCTGCTGCTTGCTGTCCTTGGTCATGTCGAGCATCTCCGCAGCGCGTTCCTTGTCACCGGCCTTGCCGTAGGCGCGACCGGCTGCGAGGTAGCGTTCTGTGGAAAGAAGGTCGTTTTCGAAGATGCGCGCCGCTTTCTCGAACAGCGGAGCGGCTTCGCCGTATTCGCCCTTGGCCTCGTAGACGGCGGCCTCACCGGCGAGCGCTGCTGCGCGCAGCATGTCGGTGTCGGGAGATGCGTCTTCGAACACCTGCAGGGCCTTGTCGAGGTCCCCGGCATAGAGATAGGAGTTGCCCAGGTAGATCATGGCGACTTCCGCGGTCGGTGTGCCGCTGAACTTGTCGGTGATCTCTTCGAGTCCCATGACACCCTGGCTGGCGTCCCCGCCGATGGCGAGGCGGTACTGCTGCTGCTGGTAGAGTTCCTGCACCTTGCGCAGTTCGCGGTTGGCGGCCAGGTCATCGGCCTCCACGCCGGACATATAAAGATAGCCGACGATGATCACGGCCGCGATCGCAAGGGCGGCGCCGCCGATCAATTTCGTGTTGGCTTTGAACCAGTCCTGCGCATTGTAGAAGAAATCCGCTGATGTGGATTTTGGGACCGCGTCGCGGGAAGAGATTTTTTTCTTGGCGGTTAACACAGAAGAGCTCCGATTTACACAGTGAATGCAAATACTGATAATGGTACGCCTGGGGGGAGTCGAACCCTCAACCTTTGGCTCCGGAGGCCAACGCTCTATCCGATTGAGCTACAGGCGCATCAGCTGCGCAGTGTCTCTGCCGTGGCAGGGTCTTTCGCAAAAGGTGCAAGAAGAAATATACGAAAGTTTTCCTCGCAGGCAAAGACCCTGCGACGTACCGCGCCGGTCAGAAGTGGTCGAGATACTCGAGGACGAAGGGGTTGTGATTTCTTTCGTAGCCGATGCTGGTGTGGGGGCCATGTCCGGGGTAGACGAGGGTGTCGTCCGGCAGGCGGAGCAGTTTCTCCGTGATGCTCGTCATCAGCGTATCGTAATCACCCCCGGGAAGGTCCGTTCGGCCGATGCTGCCGTGGAAGAGGACGTCCCCGCAGAAGAGGATGTTCTGTTCCGCCACGTGAAGCGCGATATGTCCCGGCGTGTGCCCCGGCACGTGCAGGACGCGCAGTTCGAGCGCGCCGATGCTGATCGTGTCACCGTCCGACACGAGACGATGCGGCGTCACGCCGTCTACCGGGAAAGGCATGCCGAGCATGTGGGCGGAGGGATTTTCCACCATGACCGCGTCTCCCGCACCAACGATGACTTCGGCAGCGAGCGCGTCGGCCAGTTTCCGCACATCGCCGACATGATCAAAATGACCGTGCGTGAGGATGATGTGTCTGACATCCAGGTCGTGATCACGAATCGCGGCGAGCAGCGGTGTGGCACCGTCGATGGGGACATCGATGACCACGCCCTGCCCGGACCGCTCATCACCGAGCAGATAGCCTATTGTATCCACCGGCCCCTTTTCAACATGCGTGAGCAGCATTTTCAAAGCTCTTTCCTGTGACGTAAAAAAGAAGCGCGGCCTGCGGCCGCGCTTTTCGCTCCCCGGGTAAGACTCGAACTTACAACCCTGCGGTTAACAGCCGCATGCTCTACCATTGAGCTACCGAGGAATATAGAGATATCAAAAATACGGGTTGCCGGAGGAAATGTCAAGTGTGCCTCATGCTTTTTCAAATCGTTTTTTTTTTGATTTCTCGGCGCATCATCGGCGATTGAGGGAGAATTATCATATATTGCACCAAGAGGTCCGCACCCGCACCCGTGTGTCGGATCGCCGGGTCACAATGGAAGCGCTTTCCTAAAAATGACGAGAAGGTTGCTTTTTTTTAATGTCGATCGTATGTTTTCCCGTACTGATTGACACATGCGACCCACCACATATTCTTGGTGTTTCATGCCGACGTACGCAGAGGATTCATGACCACCAGCGAGCTTGTTTTTTCTTTCGGATAGATATCCCTTTTCACTTCATCCGCCCGGCGGATAGAGATCACTATTCAGTAAAGAGATCTTTCTTCTATGTATTTCCCAAATATTACCCCAACCTTTACAGGAGGAACTATGCAACAAAAGCTGCTGCGGAAAGCCGGGCTGCTGGGTATGGTGCTTCTGCTGTCGGGCGTTGTCCTGACCGGATGCATCGATGAACCCAACCCGCCCGTTCTGGACCGTATCACTTCCGAGGTGCGCTTCGTGCACGCGGTCCCTGATGCCCCTGCCGTGGACATCTGGGTCGACAACGAGCCTGTTGTCACCAACGTGAGCTACAAGGCTGCGTCCGGTTATCTCACGGTCAATTCGGGAACCCGCTTCTTCCGTGTCGTTCCGGCCGGACAGGACTCTTCGAATGCGGTGTTCCGTCGTCAGGTCAGCGTTCGTTCTCTCACGAAGATGACGGTTGCCTTTTTCAACACTGTCTCTGATGTCGCCCTGCTGATGACGCAGGAGCGCTTCACGTACGCAGACGAGACAAGCACGCTCACCGACAGCTGCGACGTCAAGCTCATCAATCTCAACAGCCGCGGCGAAGCCTTTGGTGTCTCCAAAGACGTGGGCGCCTCCGGGTACGAGGAGATCATCATGCCTGTGCAGGCCGGTCTTCTCTCCGCCTACAACCGCATTCCCGTGCAGTCCGGTGATTTCTACGCCAGCCGTGAAAACGGTACCGTGGATCTCGACTCGCAGTTCCCGTTCACGTTTGAAGCTCCCGGCTACCGTTACACCTTCATTATAGTAGGCGATTCTGGTCAGCTTGAGGTAC
Organism: uncultured Ignavibacteria bacterium; assembly: GCA_913060595.1. Lineage (GTDB taxonomy): Bacteria > Bacteroidota > Ignavibacteria > SZUA-365 > SZUA-365 > BM516. The sequence goes on along the minus strand of CAJXSA010000173.1, from coordinate 3,888 downwards.
TCCGACTTCAGGATGAGCCGGTAATGTAAGCACGCCCGGTCGGGGCAGGATTGGTGGAACCATGGAAGGACCCGCTCCGATCAGACCGTTTCAGACTGAAGGACGCACGAGTTTCTAACGATTTCTCAAGTTCTGAAGGAGGATATTATGCATAAACGGATCCTGATTGCTATCCTCTGTATGCTCTTTCCGGTCGCCGCGATGGCACAAAACGGCAAAATCGCCGGAAAGGTTACAGATCGCGAGACAGGAGAACCCCTCATTGGCGCAAATGTCGTGATCGAAGGCTCTGATCGCGGCTCCGCGACGAACATCAATGGCGAATATGTCATTCTGAACGTTCCCATCGGGAAGGTTACTCTTGTCGCAAGCTACATCGGTTATCAGCAGATAACCATCCGTGACATTCTCATCAAGTCGAACGAAACCAGCACCGTGGATTTCCAGCTTCCCAGCGAGGCCTTCAAGGTCGGGGAAGTGGAAATCATCGCGGAGAAACCGCTGGTGGATAAAAACGTCACCAACAACAAGACCACGGTTACGCAGGAGGAGATCGAGAATCTCCCGGTGCGCGGGGTGGACGGCATCGTCGCCCTGCAGGCGGGTATCGTGGCCCAGGATGGTGAAATTTATGTGCGCGGCTCGCGCGGTGACGCCACCGGCTATATTGTGGACGGTGTGAACGTCAATGACCCGGTGTATGGCGGACGCGCCCTGACGGTGATCAACAACGCCATCGCAGAAATCAACTTCCAGGCCGGCGGCTATTCCGCCGAGTTCGGCGGCGCCAACGGCGGTCTTGTCCAGACCACGACGCGCAGTGGCGGCCGGCGCATTCAGGTTGGATTCGAGGCATACACAGACGGCTGGAGCGATGTCGGCGAGGAGAATTTCCTCGGTTCGTACAACTACGGCAACAGCCTGTACGTGCTGACGGCGGGCGGCCCGCTGTACGGTCCGGTGAAGTTCTTCGTCGCGGGACAGAACGCATTCTCGCGAACGCCCGCGAACTACCGCGAGGCATACACGCTGTCGAATCCCGCCACGGAGCTGGCACTGCGGCAGACAGCCGCCCACGCGCTGCTCTCACAGGAAGAGCAGATGAAGGCGGGTATTTTCGATCCGCGTCTCGGTCCGCAGGCAAAGAAGATCGACTACACGTATCCCGGCGGACTGGTTTACAACAATGCCTCCGAGTCCTACACGCTGCAGGGAAATCTCACCTTCGATCTCAATCCCATCAACATCCGTGTCGGCGGTAGCTACTCGTACTACACCGACCGTGACGGATCGGGCATTGTCTCCGGCTACCAGATGGGACGCTACGCGCGTGTCGTCGACGGCCAGGTGCAGTATTACACGAATCCCAATGACTTCAGCTTCAACGAAGCGGATCTCTATCGGGTGAACCAGCAGCGCGCGCTGCGGGATCAGACTGAGAACTACTCCGCCAATCTGAAACTGACCCATCTGCTCAGCCAGACGACCTTCTACGAGGTCTTCATCAACTATTTCGGCTACTTCGCCCTGCAGATGGATCCCCAGTTCGAGCATGAGCTGTTCGCGTACGGCGATTCCATATCCAATGCCGCCCTCGGGTACACCCTGCAGGGCGACGGCATCCAGCCCGAGCGCACGCGGCTGTTCGGCGACCTCTACGATGTGTACGGCACACCGGAAACAGGGTACGCCTACCAGAAGGACCGCTACAGCTCCATCGGCGGCAAGCTGAACTTCGTGCATCAGATCGGACGCACGCATGAGATCAAGGTCGGCGGTGAAGCCACGCGCTACGATGTGCGGCAGTTCGACATCGTCGCCTTCTCGCTCCAGTCCTTCCTCCGCAACAATCCTGACGCGACGCCGGGACAGCAGGCCGTCAACTCCCAGACCAACAACTTCGGTTACGACCAGTGGGGTCGCGAGTTGAACGACGGACCGAACGGACCGCGCAACCCCATCTTCGCAAGCGCCTACGCGCTCGATAAAATCGAGCTCGAGGATCTCGTCATCAACGTCGGTCTGCGCTGGGATTACATCGACACCGACACGCAGGAATTCGTGGATCCCAACAACGTGCAATTCGACGACGACGGTGCGATCGAGACCGGACCGGACAACATGAAGGACACCGAGGCCACCTCGGTCTTCAGTCCCCGTATCGGTTTCTCATTCCCGGTCACCGACCAGACGGTGTTCTACGCACAGTACGGAAAGTTCGTGCAGCAGTCGCGTCTCCGCGATGTCTACCTCGGGAATGCGCTCTCTTCGAGTTATATCCGCGGTGGCCTGGCCATCACCAATCCGGTGGGCTACGGTCTGAAACCCGAACAGACGATTCAGTACGACTTCGGTTTCCGCCAGCAGATCGGCGACTATCTCGCCTTCGACATCGGCGCGTTCTACAAGGACATTCGTGACCAGATCCAGCAGGTGCAGATTCCCGCATCGCTGGGCGCACAGCACCTTGCGTACTTCGCATGGGTCAACGGCGACTTCGCGACCACCTCCGGCGTGTCGCTGAAACTCGACCTGCGCCGTGTCGAACGTGTGCAGGCCTCTGTCGACTACACGTACTCCGACGCACGCGGCACCGGCTCGGCGCCGTCGACGGCATTCCGCGCGATCTGGCTCGCCCCGACGGAAACGCCGTATCTGCCGAAGTACACCACCGCGCTGGATTTCAACCAGACCCATCGCGGCACGCTCAACATCGACTATCGCTTTGGCGTGGATGACGGTCCGGAGTTCGGCGGCGTGCATCCGCTCGAACGCCTCGGCCTCAACATTCTCTTCCAGTTCAACAGCGGCCATCCCTACACCCGCGTTGACGAAAACAGCTACGACAACCGGCGTCAGCCCGTCGAGGTCCTCAACGAATCGACGACGCCGTGGAATTTCCAGATCGACGCCCGTCTTGACAAGACCGTCAGCATCGCCGGTCTCAACGTCAACTTCTACATCTGGGTGATCAACCTGCTCGACACGAAGAACGTGACCGATGTCTGGATGCAGTCCGGCAGCGCGTCCGACGACGGCTATCTTTCGACCGTCACCGGCAAGCAGCAGCTGCAGACCTACCAGGCGTACGGCAACGTCTTCTCCGACCTGTATCGCGACTACTATTATCAGGCATATCTGATGAACGCCGCTCTCTACGGGCCCCCGCGGCAGGTGCGCGTCGGTCTCAGGCTTGATTTCTAAGTCATGACCGTCGAACGACCAATGATTATTCGTAGAAGTAATAAAAGGAGACTGGGCATGAAAATGATTGGAAAGCTGTTCCTGTTGCTTACCATGCTCCTGCTTGCGGCCCCCGTACAGGCCGGAGAGCATGAAGGCGACAAGGACAAAGGAAGGCTGCAGAAGACAGCCACCAATGACCTGTACGACTTTATATCCATCAACAATATCCTGATGTGGATTTCCAACAACGGGTCCACGTCGCATAACCCGCAGTCCGACGGTTCCGGCCTCGAGTGGCCGGCGGGAAGCGGCAAGTACGCCATCTTCCAGGACGGCCTGGTGTGGGGTGGCACGGTGCAGGGTGAAATCCGCATCGGCGGTTCCACGTACAGCCAGGGCCTTCAGGCCGGCAACATCAAGCCCGACGGCACCACCGACCCGTCGGATCCGATTCACCGCATTTTCAAGGTTCGCAAAGTCAGCCGGACCACGTATGATGCGATGGATCCGGTGGATCAATCACGACTGATGCAGGATTTCACCGACTGGCCGACACAGTTCGGTGCTCCGTTCACCGACGGTGACAACGATGGCGTCTACAGTCCCGATTTTGAAGAGTGGCTCGACGGTGATCCCAACGCCGACAGCCCCTGGTTCATCGGTGACGAGGTGCTGTGGTTTGTCTCCAACGACCTGGACGGC
>CAJXSA010000172.1 GCA_913060595.1 uncultured Ignavibacteria bacterium | reverse complement strand
CGTTCGCTTCAAGCAGCATACGGTTGGCTTCAATGATGTCGGGGTCGTCGTCGATCAGCGCGATGGTCGGCATTCGCTTCTCCTGCTTGCAGAAAGGGTGACCGTGGTGGCACGATGCCGTCACCCTCGGTCAAGATACGCACGATGAGGCCAACACGCAACGACCAGAGGAGTGCAATATCCGCAATGTGCCGCTGCTTTAGGCAAAATAATGTGAAAAATATCACTATTTGCTGCGTTTGTCATTGTTTCGCACCGGGCTGTTTGCGAAGTTTGAACTGGAGATTTGAGGGGAAATTGACAGATGAAGAAAGGTTTGCATGAACTGTGTCGTCTCAACCATTCCGGAACGCTGCAAGCGCTGCTACTGCTGTGTCCGTGAATGTCCCGCGAACGCAATTCAGATACAGAACGGACAGGCGGTCGTACTCTCCAACCGCTGCGTCGGCTGCGGCAACTGCGTCCAGGTTTGCACGCAGAACGCGAAGGCGGTTCGCAACGCGTCCGAAGCGCTGCAGGAGGCCATAGCGGCCGCGAACGGCGCCGAGCGTGTCGCCTGCCTGGCTCCGTCCTTCCCCGCCGCTTTTCCCGGCATCGAGCCGCTGCGTGTCGTCGGAGCGCTGCGAAAGCTCGGATTCACGCGTGTCGTGGAGGTGGCATTCGGTGCCGACATGGTCAGCCGCGCCTACGGTGAGCACCTCGCCGGAGAGAGCGACCCCGTGATCACGACGCCCTGTCCTGCGATCGTCGAATACATCGAGAAATACTACCCGCAGCTCATCGGCAACCTTGCCCCGATCGTATCGCCGATGATCGCCGCAGGGAAGGTCATACATGAGCGGTACGGGAAGGATGCCGTTATCGCCTTCATCGGTCCCTGCATCGCGAAAAAGCTCGAAGTGCTCGATGAGAATGTTGCCGGCGTGATCGACGAGGCCATGACTTTCGATGAGCTCGCGGCGCTGCTGGAAGACGCCGGCATCGATCCGGCGGACTGCGACGCCTCGGAATTCGATCCGCCGCGTTCGGACCTCGGACAGATTTACCCGGTGTCGGGCGGACTGCTCAAGAGCGCGGGAATCAGCGCGGACGTAATGGACGAAGGCACTATCGTCGTTGAGGGAAGGCAGCGCTGCATGAACATCATCAATGAGATCGCGCAGGGTAAAGTCAAAAGCAAGCTGATCGATATACTGTTTTGCGAAGGATGCATCAACGGTCCCGGAATGACCACACCGCTCAACCACTTCGAGAAGCGGGAATGCATTATCAGCTGGGTCAAGTCGCGACGCAGCGACATGGACACGGATGCGTGGCAGCGGGACATGGAGGAGAGTGCGGGACTTGATCTGTCGCGTCGCTTCGCTTCACACCCGGTGCAGGAGCGGATGCCGGAAGAAACGGAAATTCAGCCCATTCTCGTCGCCATGGGCAAAGGCGAGGTCGCCAACCAGATCAATTGCGGCGCCTGCGGGTACGAGACCTGCCGCGCACTGGCCGTCGCCGTCGCCCAGGGCATCGCGGAGAAGGAAATGTGCCTGCAGTACACCATCGACAACCTGGAGCGTTCGCACCGGGAACTCGCCGAGGCGCAGGCGCAGCTCATCCACACCGAGAAACTCGCGAGCGTCGGGCAGCTCGCCGCCGGCGTGGCCCATGAGATCAACAATCCGCTCGGAACCATCGTGCTGTATTCCCATCTGCTCCTCAAACAGCTGCAGGAAATGGATCCCGCGCGCGAGGACATTCAGTTCATCATTTCCGAGGCGGAACGCTGCCGCAATATCGTTGGAAGCCTGCTGAATTTCGCACGACAGGGGAAGCTCGAAGTCGGGGAGGTTACCGTCGACGATCTGCTGGAAACCGTCACCGCCACGGTGGACACGCGTGAGGAATTCAAGCAGATCACAGTGGATGTGCAGTGCGCGCCGGAACTCCCGGTGCTGCACGTCGATCCCAACCAGATGCGGCAGGTGCTTTTGAACATCAGCATGAACGCCTGCGAGGCCATGCCCCATGGCGGCACGCTGCGCATCGAAGTCACCGCGGGTCCTTCCCCCCGTGAAGTGACCTTCCGCATCAGTGACACCGGTATTGGCATACCGGAGGAGAACATGGCGCGGCTCTTCACACCGTTTTTCCCCACGAAACAGATCGGAAAGGGAACCGGACTGGGACTGCCCATCGCCTACGGCATCGTCAAACTGCATCACGGACAGATTTCCGTGCAGAGTGCGGTACAGAAGGGAAGCACGTTCACCATCACGCTTCCGGCGGATCTGCGGGACTACCCGGCAGCCCCGCAGATGTCTCCGCAGGATCTTGCCGCCGCGCTCGCGCCCGGTACCGTTTCCACAAAACAAAGCAGCTGACATGGAAGACTCCAAACCTCGTCTCCTCGTCATCGACGACGAACTCGGGATGCGTGAGGGCATTCGGCGGATATTCCGCCTCGAGGGCTATGACGTCACCGTCGCGGAAAACGGCAGCGACGGCGTCGCAATCGGCAGCGAACAGGAATTCGACGTCGCGCTCATCGATTTGAAAATGCCGGACATGGACGGACTCACCGTCCTGCGGCGCCTGCGCGACCGCTTCCCGGACACCGAGTACATGATCATCACGGCCTTCGCCGGCATCGACACCGCCGTGGAGGCAACCAAGCACGGGGCCTACACCTACATCCCCAAACCGTTCACGCCCGACCAGATCGTCTTCGAAGTCAATCGCGCCCTCGGCAAAAGGCGCCTTACGCTGGAGACGCGGGAACTGCGCGCGGAGCAGGAGCGGCGGCTGCTCGAGATCAGCCAGGAAAAGAGCCGCCTGCGCACCATTATCAACGCAATCAACGACGCGGTGTTCGTCACCAACCTCGAAGACGAAATCGTGCTCGCCAATCCGCAGACACGCGCGCTCTTTGATTTTCCCTCTACGATCAAGGCCGGCGACAAGATCTCCGACCTCTTCCCGGAAGAAGTGATCGGCCTGATCCGGGAAGCGCAGGAGAAAACACGACAGGGCATCGAACTCGTTTCGCATGAATGGGAAATGCGACCCAATCTCGAACTGGTCGTGCAGATGAAAACCGCACCCGTCAAGGACACGGAGGGGAGCATCATCGGTTTCGTCTCGACCATACAGGACGTGACGCAGCTCAAGCGCCTCGACATGCAGAAATCCCAGTTCGTTTCCATGGTGGCCCACGAACTCAAGGCGCCGGTCGCCGCCGTCAGCGGCTACCTCGAGAGCATGCACGGGCAGCTGCTCGGCGACGATATCGCCGCCTACGCGAAGATGATTCACCGCTCACGCGAGCGCCTGCAGGCCCTGATCGATCTCGTCAATGATCTGCTCAACATCAGTCGGCGCGACCTCGGAACCATTCGCCGTGAGATCACAGCCGTGCATATTCCTGAGATCGTCGAAAGCACGCAGGAGCTTCTGCAGGGCGAAATGGATCAGCGCACGCTTGCCTTCACCGCCGAATACGAGGATGCCCTGCCCACCATTGACGTCGACCGCGATGAATTCACGCGCGTCATTACCAACCTGATCAGCAACGCCATCAAGTACAATCGCGAGGGCGGCCGCATTCGCGTGCACGCCGCGCGAGAGGATGACTCCGTGCGCATCGCGATCAGCGACACCGGCATCGGCATGAAGGCCGAAGAACAGGAAATGCTTTTCCGCCAGTTCTACCGCATTAAAAACGATGAGACCCGCACGATACCGGGCACGGGACTCGGTCTCTCCATCGTCAAGCAGATCGTGGATTCGTATCACGGCAACATCCGCGTGGAAAGCCGCTGGGGCGAAGGCAGCACGTTCGTTCTGCGCATCCCGGTACGCTTCGTGGAAGAAGACTGATCTGGGGAATCAGGGACACCCCGCACCCATGCATTCAGGACCTGCCAGCCGTTTGCATTCCTCCCCGCGACCGCGCTATCTTGCGTAGTCTTTTAATGCCATAGAAAAATGAGCGGAAATATCCGAAATCATATATGGATATCTGCCGTGATTGTTGTCCTGCATGCGATTGCAATGCAGGCTCAGATACGGCTCGACCAGTCCATGCGTCTTGGACAGCTGGACATCAATGACGGATTGTCACAGGGCATGGTGTTCTGCACGTTCCAGGACAGTCGCGGTTTCATGTGGTTCGGCACGAAAGAGGGACTGAACCGGTATGACGGACACGGCTTCAAGGTGTTCAGAAATCGTCCCGGCGACAGCGCGAGCCTGCCGAACAACTATATCTACGCAATCAGCGAGGATCATCGCGGTCGTCTCTGGCTGGGCACGGGGGGCAGTGGGCTCATCATGTTCGATCCGGAGCGCGAACGTTTCACCCCGATCCCGCTGCAGAGGGATGGACGGGAGTCACCTGTCCGCAACGTGGACGACGTGGTGGTCGATCGCCGGGGCAGTCTCTGGGTTTCCGTGCAGGGAGGGCGGCTGATACAGCTGGATTTGCGTACCGGCGATCCCATGAAAATCGCCTCCTCCGCCCGCTATGTGGGTCCCGGGCGCAGGCATCCCAGCCGGGAAATCAACCGCCTGCGCTTCGACCGTTTCGACCGGCTTTGGTATATCACAGAGCACGGACTGTTCATGCTCGACGCTGAGAACAGTCGCTGGCACCGGGTGCTCGATGCCGGCCTGATCATGGCCGGAACATCACCGCAGGCGACCATCGTCTCCATGACGGTGGCAGCGGACAGCAGCATATGGGTGCTGCGGGGCGATCAGGCTGAATCCGACCTGTTCCATGTCGACGCGCGCGGCAGCCGCGTTCTGCAGCAGAAGCGCATAAAGATCGGTGCAGAACCCGAGTACATACGCGATATTCTCGCCGGATCGGGAGATATTCTCTATATCCTGACATTCAATTACTTCATCCGCTATGATGCGGGCGAAGGTGACTGTATTGCAAATGATGCGGATCGTACGCGCGACGCGTCCTACGCGGGACACGGCAACCACCTCTTCCGTTCCAGGGACGGCATGATCTGGATCAGCACCAGCGGTTTCGGGCTCAACACCTTCGATCCGCTGACCGTGCCGTTCAACGCCCACCGCGGACCGATCAACGATGCCCTGTTCGGACGTGAGATGAAAGCGTTTGACCTTCACATTCGAAAACGCACCAATGGTTTTGCCGGGCTCGTCACCGATGCATACCCGATTCGGCTTGAAAACGGGGATGTCTGGTGCGGCACGCGCGATCACGGTCTGCTGTACTACAACGCACGCACGGGTCGGGTGCGGCAGTTCGGTGTGGTTGCCAGTGACCCGTTCAGCGGAATGATGATTCGACTGCAGCGCCCCTTCGTCGACCGGCGGGACAGAATATGGGTGGGAAATCGCCATGGTATCAGCCGGCTCGATCCCGAGAGCGGACACTGGCATCACGCATGGTATGACGGTGACATGCCCGATCTGACCGCAATCGACGATCATATCACGAGCTATCATGAGGACGAGGCAGGAACGATCTGGGTCGGCACGATGCGGCGCGGCCTGGGGCGCTTTTCGCCGGATTCCGGTGCGTTCACCTTTTACAGTCACGACAGCCAGGATCCGCTCAGTATCAGCCACAACCATGTTCTCGCGATCGAGGCGGACCCCGTGCACCCGCGACGTTACCTGTGGATCGGCACCGACGGCGGCGGACTGAACCGTTTCGACGTCAGCGCGCAGATTTTCAAACGGTTTGATGAAGAAACAGGACTGCCCAGCGGCGTGATCTACGGCATACTCACTGATGCCGCCGGGTTTCTCTGGATGAGCACGAACGATGGCATCACGCGGCTCGATCCGCGCTCGCAAACCATGCGCAGTTTCGATGTGCGCGACGGCCTGCAGGGCAACGAGTTCAACCGCACCGAGTACCACCTCGTCGGCGACAGTCTCTGCTTCGGCGGCGTCGACGGACACAACCGTTTCCTTCCCACGTCGATTCTGAGCAACAGCGCACCGCCGAACGTCGTGCTCACGGGACTGCGTCTGTTCAACGCTCCCGTGCGTCTTCACGATGAGGACAGTCCCCTCGGTGCGGCCCTCCCGTATGCGCGTCGCATCACACTGTCACATAACCAGAACATGATCAGCATCGAGTTCGCTGCTCTCGACTATCATGCCCCGGACAAGAACCGCTACCGCTATCGTCTCCTGGGCCTCAGCGACGAATGGATTGAAGCGGGGACGGAGCGTGTCGCGACGTTCACGAATCTTGGACCGGGGGAGTATGAGTTCAATGTCGTCGGATCGAACAACCACGGCGTGTGGAACACCTCGGGCGCCACGCTCACGATTGAAATACTGCCTCCCTGGTATCTCACGTACTGGGCATTCGCGGTGTATGTCGTCCTGATCGTCGGTGTGCTGCTGGGGGTGGACAGAGTGCAGAAACGTCGCCTGCTCCGGCGCGAGCGGGAACGTTCGCAGGTGCGCGAAGCCCGCCTCCGGGCTGAGGCCGCGGAACTCGAAGCGCGTGCCGTGCGCGCAGAAAACGAGCGCAAGCAGAAGGAGATGCAGGTGGCCGCGGTGATTCAGCAGCGCGTGCTGCCGCAGCAGCTGCCGAAAATCCCGGGCTATGACATCGCCGCGATCAATCTCCCCGCGGATGAAATCGGGGGAGATTACTTCGACTGCATCAATCTCCCGGACGGACGCGTGGCCATGGTCATCGCGGACGTCACGGGGAAAGGCGTGCCGGCGTCCCTGCTCGTCAACAGTCTGCACGCCGCGCTTCATGTCCACATCGATCATAATGAGGACACCATTTCCCTCGTGCAGCACCTGAATTCCTTCCTCCATGCATCGACTCCCCCGAACGCGTTCGTGACCTTCATGATCGCCGTGATCGACCCGGAAAGCGGCGACCTGGAAATCGTCAATGCAGGGCACAATCCCGCACTTCGCCATCAGAACGGCAGTATGCGCGAAAGCACGCACAGCCGGAACCTGCCGCTTGGCTGCGTTGCCAACGGCGTCCCGTATCAGAGCGAACGCTGCACACTCGCGCCCGGGGAGGGACTGCTCCTCTTCACCGACGGCATCACCGAGGCGATGAACAGGGAACGGGAGCCGTTCGGACAGGATGCGCTCGAGGGCATCGTGCAGCAGCACAGTGGCCTGCCCGCTTCCATGATGCTCGGGAACATCGTCGCGGAACTCCGCCATTATGCCGACGGCGCAGAGCAGAGCGACGATATCACCGCGCTGTACGTGCGACGGCTCTGATGCCGGAAGCTTTGAGCATCGACGGGGGTATCTTCGATTCCATTGCATCGCGGCACCGGATGATCTATTTTTTGATGAATACATCCGGAATACCGTACCGGCTGATCCATCCGCTTTCCCGGAGGCCCGTTGTGCATCCCTCACATCCGTTCACGCTGTTTCGAACCACAGTGACCATGTCCTGCTTCACGGTCGCCGCTGTTTTTTTCGTCCTCACGCTGTTACCCGTCCGATACGCCGACGCGCAGCCGATGCCGCGTGCGGCCACTCAGACCGTCGCGGAAATCATCGGTGGGGTCTCCGCCGACACGCTCATGCGTCGCGTGCGTGAACTCTGCGGTGTCGACGGAATTGTGCTCGAGGGGGCGGCGCTGCGTATTACGAATCGCAAGGACGGCTTCGGAGCGGAGAACAACGATCTCGCGGCCGACTATCTCGACGCCGTGCTTTCGCGATACGGGCTCGACACCTGGTCACAGCGCTTCGAGGATCGCGGCCGCAACATCATCGGTGTGCAGGAGGGCAGCGGCGGTGCGGGCAAGTACATCATCTGTGCGCATTATGACGCGGCGGTGTTCGGTTTTCCCGGGGCGGACGACAATGCCAGCGGCACCGCGGCCGTGCTCGAAGCGGCGCGCCTGCTCTCAGGGCGCGACCTTGCGTACACGGTGGAGTACATTCTATGGGACGGGGAGGAGCG
>CAJXSA010000171.1 GCA_913060595.1 uncultured Ignavibacteria bacterium | reverse complement strand
TTCCGCGAGTTCGCCGTCGCCGAGGAAGGGAACGGGCATGTCGGTTTCGATGCGCAGCGCTTCGTCCTGCCAGCAGCGGACGTCCGGCTGCGTCGTGTGCTGTCCGCGCAGCACTTCCGTGACCAGGCGCAGCAGACCGCAGCGGCCGTCCCGGCCGTCGACGAGACAGACATCGAAGAGACCGTCGTCGTTCCGGGCCTCAGGTGCGATGGGAAAATGTCCGCCCAGCATGCGCTGGTTGCTGATCGTGAGCAGGGACGAAGAAACTTCCCCGCGCCAGCCGGCGGCCTCCACATGCATGCGTTGGCCGAAGCGCGACTGCTCCGCGAGTGTCCGGACTGTCGCGAGCGGATAGAGCGAGGAACCGAGTGTCCCGCGTTTCGTCGCGGCGCTTCCGCCGCTGCGCATGCGCAGCGCCGTGCGTGCGATGCTCGCGCAGAGTCCGATGCCTCCGTCGGTCGCATAGCGCCAGCCGTTGACGTCGATCAGGTCCACCCGACGTCGAGCGCCGCGCAGGATGGCGCGGCAGAGTGCCTGCAGGGAGGCGGAACAGCCGTTCTGCGCCGCAAAATCGTTCGCCGAGCCCGCCGGCAGCAGGGCGAGAGCCGCGCGGTATCCTTTCATGCCGTTGATGACGGCATTGAGCGTCCCGTCACCGCCTGCGGCGAGGATGACATCCGCACCGCCCCGCACGGCGTCACGCACCTGCGTGGTGGCGTCCTCCGCGTCGGCGGGACAGCGGATGTCCGCCAGCGCGGCCCCGAGCTGCACGCGCAGCGCGGATGGCAGCGCTGCTGCAATTCCTTTTCCGGCGTTTGGGTTGAGTATGGCGACGACGTTCATGATGTGCTCCTCAGGCTGCGAGCGCGAAGCGCCTGCCCCATGCGTTTTCCACCGCGAAGCGCAGGATGGTGGTGAGATAACTGCTGAAGGGTCGCAGACTGATGCCGCTGCCCGCGAGCAGCCGACGCGCCTGCGTATCGTCGAAATCGCGGTTGATGGCCAGGTACGGCGCGAACTGCGCCAGCGCAGCGATGAGCGCGCGCTCTCCTGCCGAAGTGACTTCCGCGAAGTTGAATTCTCGCGGGGACACGAATTCCACACGCGCCGATCCCCTGTGTTCGCCGGCGCCCACTGCGCAGCGCACGATTTCACCGACGGTGCTCGATGCGGCACCGCCGGCGGTCAGGTGCAGTGTCCGTCCGATGCTGGCGCCGTCGTCGAACAGCAGGTGGCAGATGGCCCGGCTCACGTAATCGACCGGCACGACGTCCAGCGGCGTGCTTTCCTCGCAGGGCAGAAAGCGCACGAGGTTGCGCACGAGGAGGCGCAGCGGAGCGTACAGCGCCTTGAAGGCGTTGGTGCGGCCGCTCTGCGCGTCGCCCACGATGATGCTGGGACGCAGTATGCTCGCCGGCATCGCCGACATCGCGGCGCGGACGAGCTGCTCGGATTCGTACTTGGACTGCTCATAGGAATTGGAAAAGTCCGGCGGCACGTCATCATCCTCGTAAATCACGCCGTCGCGGCTGCCGCACACGTATGCGGTACTCACGTAGGTGAAACGCTGCAGTCCGCCCGCCGCCACGCTTTCGCGTGCGATCTCCAGCAGACGGCGGGTACCGCCCACGTTCACCCGTCGCGCTTCCGCGAGCGGGAGGTCGAAGCGCACGTCGGAGGCCGCGTGCACGATGTGCGTCGTTTCCGCACAGACATGCGCGCGCTGTGCGGCGTTAAGGCCGCAATGCTCTTCGGTCATGTCGCCGGGAAGAACGCGCACGCGCTCCCACGCCGCTTCAGACATGCGTGCGCCCTCGAGCAGCTCCACCGCCCTGCGCAGGCGTGCACGGGCCGTCGGACCGTCCCCGCCGCGCACCAGCGCCGTAACCACGGCGTCCGGGTATCCCGCCAGCAGCCTGCGCAGCACGTCCGCGCCGACAAGTCCTGTTCCTCCGGTAAGCAATACGTTCTGTGACATGACGACCTCCATTTTGATTTCAACCGCATGATAAAAATCAGCCCGCAGGTCCATGTCACGGTTCTGTCAAAGGGTTGTAAAAACGCCGCAGGGTGAAACGAACCGTCCATCCCGCCCGGTCTCCCCCGTCAAATCACCCTTCCTGCCGTCCAGAATCGCGAAAAAGCGCCCGAAACCGCGTCCAGAAAAGTTAGGGCGCATTAAAATTAAATGTTAATACGCATTAAAATTCTTTGACGGCCGTCTGAAGCATGCATTTTGCATTGGAAATTGCGTTGGGACACGTCAAAACACTCAATACGAGCCGTTTTCAATGATTTACGCGCACCTTAACAGGCTGTAAGCGAATCGTAATGGGGCTGTAATCCGGGATTCAGCCTGCTGAAAGGTCCCCCTCCTAGATTGGTCTGCAGAGCTTATCACCGCTCTCGTTCGGCGTGGCAGCCGAATGGACTCAACAGAACAGGAGGAAGTATGACACAGATGAACAGAATTTCGACTCGCAGCAAGCGACTGAGCGTCCTGCTCGCAGGACTCGTGTTTTCGCTGCTGATGCTGCATGGCAACGCCTTCGGACAGACGGACGGTGGGAGCGACGCGGGCATGCCGCTATCGACCGACAATCCCATCGTCCAGCAGATCATGGAAGTCCAGGACACCTATACTGACGCGCTGCTCAGCATCGAGGGCGTTGTGGGTATCGGCATCGGCGGCGACGAGAGCGGCGAGCCGGCGATCGTCATTCTCACGGAGACCGAACTGGGTCCGGGCAATCTGCCCGTGCAGCTCGAAGGTGTTCCGGTGCTCGAACGTGTCACCGGCGAGACGCATCTGATCGGCAGCACCGGCAGCAGTTCCTCGACTGCGACGACCACGCGCTTCACGCGTCCTGTCCCCATCGGTGTCTCCACTGCCAATTATTATGACTGCGGAGCAGGCACCATCGGGGCGCGCGTCCGCAGCGGCTCCAACTACTATATACTTTCCTGTAATCACATTTTCGCACGATTCAATAATGCGACTGCCGGGGAACTCGTCCTGCAGCCCGGTCGCGCGGACGTAAGCTGCCAGACCATCCTGGCGGACTCCATCGGCCGAGTTGCGGATTACGAATCCATAACCTTCAGTATGTATGCCGGCAACATTATGGACGCTGCGCTGGTGAGCACAACGCCATCCATGGTCGCAAACTTCACCCCGCAGGACGGCTACGGCGTGCCTTCGAGTACGACGGCATCCGCGTTCGTCAACCAGTCTCTGCAGAAATACGGGAAGGCCACCGGGCTTACCGATGGAGACGTGTTAATGATCAACTGCACGATACAGATCCCCTATCCCACCGGCACGGCACGATTCGTCAGCCAGATTCTCGTTGAACCGCCGAAAAAGAATGCGGTCTTCACTGGCACCGGTGATTCCGGATCACTGGTGGTAACGAACGACGCAAACGCCAACCCCGTCGGGCTTGCCTTCGCGATGTCGGGGAACTACACCGTCGTTTCCCCGATCGATCCGATACTGTCTCGCTTCAACGTTGAAATAGACGACGGAACCAGCGGTCCCCTCCCTGTGGAACTGAGCTACTTCTCCGGCGCGCTGATGGAAGAAGACGTGCACCTGAAATGGCGCACCGAAACCGAGCTGCAGAACCACGCCTTCCACGTGCAGCGTTCCACCGACCAGTCCACCTGGAATGACATCACGGTGATCCCGGGCGCAGGCACCTGCAACACGCCGCGCGCATACAGTCACGTCGACGCGGGCGTCGGTGCACGCTACGCAGGACAGCGCCTCTACTATCGCCTCCTGCAGGTCGACCGCGACGGAACGGAGAATTACTCTTCTATCCTCGAAGTCGAGCCCGTGGCAGCGAATGCACGGATGGAAATCTATCCCAATCCCGTGCGTCCCGACGCGGTCAGCACCGTTCGCCTGAGCATTTCCGAACCCATGGACGGCGAACTGAACGTGTATGACGCCAGCGGACGACTGCTCCATCAGTACACACAGCGCCTGTCCCTCTTCGACGGCATGCATGTGGTCCCCCTGACGCTGAGCGGGGCATCCCCGGGCAGCTATTTCCTCGAATTCCGCAGCGCGAAAGCCGCGGTGCGTGAGCGCATGATCGTGGTACGCTAAGCGAAGGAGGCACATCATGCAGACCATTCGCATCACCACACTGCTCATCATTCTGCTCGCGCTGCCCGCCGCAGCGCAGCAGTACGCCAACAGCGGAATGTTCTCCACGGCCAGCATCGCGGGACTGCTTCCCGCAGGACACTCCGGGAGCCATGGCATCGACAAAAGCGACACGGAAGAAAACCGCATCATGCGCGCGGAGCCGCTCCCCGCTCCCGCTCCTGCACCGGCTTTCCTTCCCCTGACAATGCCCGTGATGACGCCGAACAGCGCGGCTGTCTCCTCTCCCGCGCCGACCAGCGTCCCGCAGGCAGATCTTCGCAGCTTCTCCGGTGCGCGCATCCGCAACATGATAGAACTGCACTGGCAAACCGTCAGCGATGCGGGAACCGACGCATTCGCCGTCGAACGACGCTCGCAGCTGCAAACACGATGGCAGTCCGTCGGCTACGTGCGCTCCGCGCAGGCAGCCGGCTCCGGCTACCGCTTCCTCGATAAACTCCATGGCGACGGCGTCGCGTACTACCGGCTTCGGCAGCTGCGCACGGACGGAAGTGCCGTCGTTTCTCCCGCGATCAGCGTAACACCCGACGCGGTGCCACGCACATTTACCATCTGGTCGAATGCCTCCGCCCCGTTTCAGAACTATGGCACGGTCTCGTTCGGCCTCGAACACCGCTCCGAAGTGAAAGTCACCCTCCATGACCGCTTCGGCACCCTCATCACCACGTTGCTCGACTACCAGGTCATGGACGCGGGCCATCACGTGCTTCCTATCGCCACTTCTCGCCTGGCGTCGGGGCTTTACTTCCTCCAGCTCCACTCCAAGGGCGGAAGCAGGAAGCTGCTGCTGCCGCTTCTCTGATTCTTCGGCAACATCGTGGATCACGAACGGAGTCCCGTCTCATCGGGACTCCGTTCGTCATATCCATACGTCGTTTTCCGCCGTCCGTTCACCACCCGCATCCCCGGTGTTGCGCACCCCGCGCGGTTCGAGCAGGAGGATGCTGCACTGCGCGGCGGCCCGCGGGCAATGCTCGATTCCCCGCGGGACGACGTACATCTCCCCTTCCCGCAGTGTGACTTCCCCATCACGAAACAGTATCGTCATCTCCCCCGAAAGCACGAGGAAGAGTTCATCCGTCTCGTCATGCCGGTGCCAGACGAAGTCGCCTTCTATCCTGGCCAGCTTGACCTGGTAATCGTTGACTTCCGCGACGACACGGGGGGACCATTTTTCGGAAATCAGCGAGAGCTTTCCGTGCAGATCGATGGCATGATAATCCATGTATGCTCCTTCTCAGCCGATGCGGTGCACAACCGCGGTGCAAGAATACACGTGCTTCGCGTACCCGGACGGTGTTCAATTTTCCATGGACCCGGACACGATCGTGATGGAATCCCCGATGTGCCATCCCGACAGGTCCGCCGAGAGCATGTGTGCGGTCATGCGCAGCGTGTCACCCCGAATCTGCAGGGCACAGTAGTGAAATGGCCGCACGTCGGCGCCCGGATAGAGGTCGTCATGGCGGCGATGCCAGCAGCGGTCGAGCTCCTGTCGCGGCCCCCCTCCCCCGCCGGTCACGACGAAATGCTTGTCCCCGAGACGGAAATGCTCATAGGCGTGACAGTGCCCGGAAAACAGCAGCGACGTCTTTCGCATGTCGAGAAAAGGCAGCACCACGCGATCCTCCACTTCCCTGCTGGCGGACACGATCATGCTGTTGGTGAACGGCGGATGGTGGCCGCAGACGACGATGTGCCGCACGGCGACATCGGCCTCGAGCGCGGCCAGGCGCTGGACATACCACCGCTGCTGACGCTGCACGGCGCTGTCCGTCATGTCATCGAAGTTGGTGTTGAGAAGCAGAAAGGCGACCGGACCGTAGCGCAGCTCATACCAGTCCTGTCCGCGCAAGGGTGGAAAACGGGCGTCGATGCGGCGACGGCCGTCTTCGTCATTCCCGAAATACTCGTGGTTGCCAAGTATGGGAAACACCGGCACTCCGGCGCGGCGGACCCCTGCGGCGATGCCGTCGAAATGCGCCCATGCGTCGTCGTCATCGGCCTGGTACACCAGGTCGCCGAGTATGACGAGCAGGTCCGGCCGCGCGGCCGCGATGCCGCGCAGGACTGCTGCGCGGGCTGAATCGTTCTGCTCGCGTCCGAGCAGCCGCTCGGGCAGTCCGGTGCGCTGCGGGTCACCGAACACGATGACCGTCCCACCCGCTGTTTCGTCATAGTCGGGTATCCGATCCGCGTACTCCGGCGCCGCTTGCTCGGTCTCCGCGCCGCATGCAGTGAGAAGCAGGAACGCGAGCACGGGAAGGACAGCAACGGCGCACTGGCGCAGCGGTATGTGCGGAATGCGATTCATGTCAGAAATGCGCGTGCAGCGTCATGGAGTCTCCTCCCGGCAGACGGAAGTCGACGCTGCCGTCGTCCTCGTTGATGGACATCGGGCTGCTGCCGTTTTCAAGCAGAAGCACGTATGCGGTGGTGTGCGGGAAGAGGGCGTGATTCTGCAGCACGAGGCTGCTGCGCGGCACCTTCTGTCCGAACGCAGGATAATATTCGGTTTCCATCGTAATCAGCGACTCCGGTCCCCCGCTCAGGAAGGTCGCGCGGGTTGCGCCGCGCTGCAGTTCCACACGTCCCGTCGCCGCTTCCGCCGTGACGTCGGGGTGCAGGTGGAGGAAACTGCGGTACTGATGCCGTCCGCTGCCGTGCAGCCAGTCCACCACCGCAATCCAACTGTCGCCGGCCACCACGATCGCGCGTTCATGCAGCATGCCCCGCCGGAGGCGGACATACCCGTCGTGCGTGCCACGCAGTATCACCACACCGTCGCGTTCTTCCCGCTGCGCGTGACGGATGCGTGCGCGCCGACCGACGCGGAAGCTTTTCCACACCTCGGACTGCTCCTCGCGATCGATCTCCACGGTGTTGTGCGCCGCGGTGGAACGGGAATAGCGGCGCTCATCGGATTCGCGGTAGTGGAACACCCCCGTATCGGTAATGAAGCGTCGCCCGTCGAGCGACAGCTCGAAGCTCAGCGTGTCGCAGTGCGCGTGGCCGGGCTGATAATCCGGACCGACGTTCCCGGCGTCGAACACCAGCCAGCTGCGCCCTGTCTCTACCGTCTGAAGGCCGGATGCACGTGCGGGCTTCCCGGCGGCTCCGTCCGGAACAGTCGGCACGCTCCACTCCATCTCGCCGCAGAGCCTTTCCCCGCGTGCGAGCACCTCTTCGGTGCGGAGGAAAAAGCTGCTCGTGGAATCATTGAAATACGGGATTTCACCGTCCGGGTGTCGCATGCGCCGAAGGAAATCCGTCATGCGTGCCGCGGCGTCGGCCAGGAACTCCGGCACCGTGCTGCCCGCCAGCGCGATGGCTTCCGCCATGTCGCACACGTCGTTCGTCATCGACACGTGATACATGGGACTGCGCTCGAAGTGACATCCGTCGTCGAGCACCTGCTCGTCGAGTTCGCGCGCGAGCAGCGTCATGCCGATGCGCCGCGCCTGTGCGCCCGTCGCCGTGTCGAGGAACAGTCCGGCGAACACCAGCGCCTTGATGTTGCGCAGCAGGTGATTGGCCATGGTCCCTTTTTCGAGATTGTGCAGCAGCACGCGCGTCATGTGCTCGACACCGCCCGTGAGCGCGCTTTTCTGCGCATCAGTCCACACACCTTCATGCTCCTCAAGCATCGCATGCAGGCGCACCCAGGATTCGATGCGTATCGAGAGCACGTACGGATGCCACGCGCTGCGGCGCGCACCTTCCGCGTCGAGTGGAAACGCTGCGTTCCACTCGTCCAGGAAACGCACGACGGCTGCCGCGCGACGCATGTCGGCGTCTTCCCTTTGCAGCAGCGCGAGCAGGAAATCAT
>CAJXSA010000170.1 GCA_913060595.1 uncultured Ignavibacteria bacterium | reverse complement strand
ATCCATGCCTGGTTGGTCTCCGAGGTGCTGGACAGTACGCGCTCTTTCACGACGGAGGACGGCGTCTACCGCGAAGCGTTCCGCGAGAAGTATCTTGCCACGAATCTTTTCACCTTCAAACCCCTGCGCCACCTGGATGTTTCCTTCGGGAACTCCATTGTCTACAGCGACATCGGCCTGCAGGCGGCATATCTCGTTCCCTTCCTGTTCTACAAATCCGTCGATCATACGCTCAACGGTGCTGCCAACAAGACTGGTCAAAATGCGCAGATGTTCCTTGACATCAGTTCGCGTCAGATCCGTCACCTTCATTTGTACGCAACGGTATTCTTCGATGAGTTGAACACGCGCCGTTTCACCGAGAGCGATGACAACAACCTCTTTAGCCTCAAGGGCGGCGCGCGGCTCAGCAACTGGCCGGTGAAGGACGTCATCCTGACAGCGGAATACACGCGCACGAACCCCATGACCTACAAGCATAACCTGGCGACGACCACCTTCGAGACGAATCGCTACGTGCTGGGTCATTACCTCCGCGATAACGCCGATGAAATCTATGCCTCACTCATTGTGAAACCACTGCGCGGCCTGCGACTGAAGGCGGAATTCCTGAAATCCCGCAAGGGACCGGACATCACGTATGTCCTTGGCCGGGAAGCGATCAAGGTGCCTTACATGGAAGAAGTGCGGTACGAGAACCAGAGCATTCGCCTCGAAGCGGGATATGAGCTTGTGCACAATGGACGCATATTCGCCGGCATCGAGCTTCGGGAGGTATCAGGTGAGGATGCAGCATTGTACGTTCCCGCTCCCTACCTCGGTAAAACAACCACCATATCGGGTGGATTTCATATCGGATTCTAGTACATCCGATAGCGAATTATGAGTAAATCGAGTGTACTTCTCTTTCAGCGTATAACACCCTCCTATCGTGTACCTGTTTTTCGTCGGTTGCATGAGGAGCTTCAAGTCGTTCTTTGCTATTCGGATGCGACGGTTAACGGTGTTGCCTCACATCTTCATGGAATTGAGTTTCAAAACGAATTGCTGCCGGGTGGATTTTTCCTGGGCAGAAGCAACCTGTTTTCGCAGAAGATTCTGTCGGTACTCAGGAAACATCGTCCCAGTGTCGTTATCTGTGAATACGCGTTTGGCAATTTCACGTTCTGGAAACTGCTGTTGCTGCGTCCGTTCATGGGGTATCGGCTCATCGGGTGGTCACATGGGATCAAGAACAGGGATATGGTGCTCGATGAAAAGAGCATGCACTTCAAAACGACCGGTTTTTTCCTGAAACGGCTCGATGCCGTTCTCCTGTATTCGGAACAGCGAAGGCAGCGGCTTGTTGAGCGCATGCCCTCGCTTGCCGAGAAGACTTTCGTCGCGCACAATACGCTCGATACCACGTTGCACACGGAAGTATATCAGCGTTACCAGGAGCGAAACCGTGATGCGCTGAAGCGTGAACTCGGTATTTCGACTCGCTTCACGTTGTGCTTTCTTGGTCGCCTGCGAGACTCAAAACGCATCGATCTCATCCTGGAAATCTGGGAGAAGCTGCGTGCGAGCCATGATATTGGACTCGTCCTGATCGGGGATGGTCCGGAGCGGCAGCGCCTTGAAAAGTACCGGGAAGAACCTGGTCTTTTCGCACCGGGAGCGATACATGATGTCGAGGAATCCGGGAAATATCTCGCCGCCTGCGATGCGATGATTATGCCCGGATACGTTGGACTGTCCATTGTACATGCGTTTGCGTTTGGCCTCCCGATGATAACCTGTCGCAGCACGAAGAAAGGACCTTTCCATTCGCCCGAGATCGAATACCTGAAAGATGGAGTGAACGGATTTTTCTGTGATTCTGATGCCGACACCCTCGCTGGTTGCGTGGAGAGACTGATTCTCGATTCGGATTTACTTACGAAAATGAAACAGAATGCTCTTGATACGGTGCAGAATGAAGCGAATGTTGATCGAATGATAACCGGGTTCAGTGACGCCATCGAGTATGTGACCGGGCAGGGAAAGTCCACTTCGTGATGGGAGATCAAAAACCGTCTGGCAGATTGCATCCCTGGTCATTCTGGTCACTGGGTGCTGCACCGATCGCGCTGTTTTTTCTCCTTGTTCTTATGCGCCCGGTTATCGATACAACCTGGCACTGGAAGAACACAGGATTTGGCGTCTCGCCGCTGCAGATCGTTGGGCTGCTGCTTCCGGTTTTTTTACTCTGGGCGCTCTGGCGTCGACATGAGGGACTGATCCCGTTGCTGCGGAGCAATGCAGAAGTCCTTTCATGGCTGCTGCTCTCATTGTTCTCCGGTCTAGCACTGCTCATCGCTTCGATGGGAGCGGATACGGCCGGGATGCTCGTGAAGTTCATACTTCCTGCCCTGTTCATTGTGTTCGGCATGCTGTACCTGCGCGAGATACCCGTGTTGGACCGGCTCGCCATGGTCATGGCACTTTCTGTGGTGGTGCCGTTGCTATTCGTTCTGTACGAAGTGGTGTTTGGGCCCATGTCCCTGTCAACGCGCAGCGGTGTGCTGCGCTACAGTGGTCCCTACGCCCAGGTCTCCGTTTATGGCATTCACTTCAGCATGGGACTGCTTGGTGTCGCCTACCTGTATCTCCGGAGTAGAACAAACGCCCTGTTCCTGATGCTGCTTGTTGTGATGAGTATCCTCGCCCTCGCCATTCCCTGGGTTGTGCACATGACGACCTGGGCGGTGATCGGGGGACTGTTCGCGGTGCTTGTATTCGCAATGCTCTGGCGAAAAGAATGGTTGCGCGTAGCGGTGTTCGTTGCAGTTCCAGTGGTTGTGCTGTTCCTGTCCTTTTCCATGCGGTCGTCGGAAGATTACGCTCGCATCGTCGCACCGGATATCGGGGTGATCCGCGGTGATGCGCCGCCGGAGTACTTCGGGAATTCCCGGGGGCTTATCTGGAAGAATTACCTTCAGCAGTATGCAGGGGCGCCGGTGTATGCGCAGCTTTTTGGTATGCCTTTCAGCGGAGAGGAGAATATGAGTGGGACGACTTTCGGGGCGCATAATGATTTCCTGCGCATTCTAATGGCGACGGGGGTGTTGGGGTTGCTGCTGTATCTTGTCTGGCTGGGGAGGTCGATAGTGGCGGTGCTGAAGCTGCGGGGGGAATTGCTTTTCCTCGGGGTGGGGGCGCTGATTATCTGGCTGGGGTTCTCGGTGGGATTGACGCCGACGTATATTGTGCCGTTTTCGACGGTGATATTGCCGATACTTGGTGGGTTGAGTGAGATTGCTCGGAAGGAACGAAAGGCAACCACAGCGTACACAGAGTAGACACAAAGGACACAGAGGATAATTTTTATGTATGTGGATCCGGGTACGGGGAGTTTTATTGCGCAGGCGGTGATTGCGGGGGTGCTGGGGTTTTTGTTTGTGATACGGAAATGGCTACGGGATATGTGGCGGAAGATCAGGGGGGTGAAGGAAGAGACGGATGAGGAGTGAGGGGGCACTGGCGGGGTCGTTCAGGGATCCGGCCGGGTA
This sequence comes from uncultured Ignavibacteria bacterium, assembly GCA_913060595.1. Taxonomy (GTDB): domain Bacteria; phylum Bacteroidota; class Ignavibacteria; order SZUA-365; family SZUA-365; genus BM516. The sequence continues at coordinate 4,522 of CAJXSA010000170.1, read as the reverse complement.
TGTGTTTTTAAGGGACGGGGTGGTGCTGCGCGCGCTGCGGGAAGAGGGAGATGCGGACTGGCAGCTGCTGAATGCGTCGGGACTGTATGCGTTCCTGGTCGAGAAAAACCTCCTGCTCGCGCATGATGAGATGATAGGCGTGCCGGGACTCGACTCCGATGTGAAGCGCGTCCTGCGTCCTGAACAGCTGCCGTTCTACTCCTTTCCCTACGAATGGAGCTTTTCCCAGCTGAGGGACGCCGCGTTGCTGACGCTGCGTGTGCTGCGCCTCGCGCTCAAACGCGGCATGACGCTGAAAGATGCTTCCGCGTATAATGTGAGTTTTCTCGGTGCCCAGCCGGTGTTCGCGGATATTCTCTCCTTCACCCGCTACGAGGAGGATGCGCCCTGGCAGGGCTACCTGCAGTTCTGTGAACAGTTTTTCGTCCCGCTTCTGCTTTCCCGCAGGGCGGGACGTTCTGTTTCCGCCCTCCTCCGCGCCTGGCACGACGGCGTGCCGCTCCCCGTCGGCGCGCGGCTGCTCCGCGGCTTCGGCATGCTGCGTCCCGCACAGCTCATGCATGTCCATCTTCATGCCCGCAGCATGCGCAGGAATGCGGCTGCGCCGCTGGGAGAGGGACGCGTCCCTCGGCAGTCCCTGCAGCAGACGCGCGCGCTGGTCGACAGCCTTGAACGCGCGATTCGCCGTATGAAATTGCCGCAGGTCTCTTCGGCCTGGACCGGCTACTACGACGACACCGTATACGACGCGGCGGAGACGCGGGAGAAGGAAGACACAGTACGGCAATGGACGCAGGCGCTGTCCCCCGCCACGGTGTGGGATCTTGGCAGCAACACCGGCCGCTACGCTCGCATCGCGGCGGAAGGCGGCGCGCAGACGCTGGCCATGGATGCGGACGACGCCGTGGTCGACAGCATGTACCGGGAGCTGAAATCTGAGGAACCGGGGAACATTACACCCCTGGTCATGAATCTCGCCAATCCCTCCTCCGGTGTGGGCTGGGCGCATGAAGAGCGACCCTCCCTCGCCGATCGCGGACCGGCGGACCTGGTCCTCTATCTCGGACTCCTCCACCACCTCCGCTACACGCATATGCTTCCCCTGGAAAAGCAAGCGGCGTTTCTCGCCCGCATCGCGCGGCATGTGATACTCGAATGGATACCCCCGGAAGACCCCAACGTCCGCGGTCTCGCCGTGGGCAGCCGCGCGAACTTTGCGTATTCCCGCGCGCTTCTCATTTCAGCCCTGGAGTCGCATTTCGACCTGCGTGAAACGAAAGTCCTCGGAGCAAGCGGAAGGGAGCTTATGCTGCTGGTCCGGAAAGGCGAAGAATGAAGTCCCTGCTGAGATGGGCGGCGCTTCTGCTGCTTCCGCTCGCGCCGGTGCTGCATTTCATTGAGTAAAACCTGCAGCTCGCAACGCCACTGCAGGTGGGCATTGTCGCTATCCTGCCCGTCGCTGTCGCTGTTTCGTTCTTTGTCCTTCTGCGCCTTCTGAGGCTGCCCTCGCTGCCGGCGATATCAGCTTCAGGTGTGCTTTCTTTTCTCCTGTTTTCCAATCGCCATTTCCGTGAAGTGATCGTCGCTGCCGGCGTTCCGGCGCAGGAGAGTTTCCGCCTCGCGTTTCAACTGCCCTGGCATATCCTGATTGCCGGGCTGTCCGCTGCGGTGTACCTCTGGATTCGGCGCAGGGAGGAGCGCGCGCATGCCCTCGCGGTATTCTCGGTTGCGATGCTGACCTTTCCCCTCTTACAGCTCGGGTATGCGGGATTGCGCGCGGATGATTCTGCGGATATGTCCCAAGGCATCGAAACCGTTACCGCGCATAGCCCGGCGCTTCCCCATGTATTCGTGGTGGTGCTGGACGAATACGCCAGGGCGGATATACTGCAGGATCGTTTCGGCTTCGACAACAGCGCCTTTCTCGAGGCGCTCCGGCAGCGGGGATTCACTGTTTCCGCGCAGAGCCGCAGCAATTACACGCAGACACAGCTGAGCATGCTCTCGCTGATTTCGATGCGGCATGTCGAGGGGAGCGCTGACGGACTGCAGATGCCGTGGCGATGCTGCATGAGAAGTTTGCGCGTGCCCGGATGTGGGAGATTTTCTCCCGTATGGGGTATCGCACCGTCGTGAGCGACAGCTATCCCTTCATGATCAAGCGCGATGCGGATGTCGTGCTCGCCGGGACACTCTCCGACCGGCTTTTTGTCGACCTTTTTCTGCAGGGCAGCTCATGGTTCATGGTTGGGAAGGTGCTGCGGGGACTCGGAATTTCATCCGAGGCATTGAGCAGGGAGGACTGGATGCGGCAGCTGCAGCAGAATCTCGACTACGTCGAGGAATTTGCGGTCAGCGAGCAGCCCGTGTTCATGTTTGCGCATATCATCTGTCCCCATATCCCCCTCGTACTCGGCCTCCCGGACACGGTCGATGCGGAGCGGCTGTACCGCAGTGATGATGCCATTCCGCCGGGCACCTACCGGGAACTCTATCCCCTGCAGGTTCAGGCGCTCAACACGCGCGTCCTGAACATGATCGATGGTGTCCTGTCCGCTTCCCGTCCCGTCATCATGCTGCTGCTCAGCGACCACGGCTCGCGACTGCAGTATGCGCCGCACACGATCACCGGGACGGATTACGACGAGCGCACGGCAATACTCTTCGCTGCGTACACAGGAGAGGCCGCAGCTTCTGTCTTTCCCGATGATATTTCACTGGTCAACGTGTTTCCATTGATCTTGAACACCTTTTTCGATGGAGAGCGGCCGCTGCAGGCGAACACATTGCATTATTCCACGCATGACAATCCATTGGATCTGGTCGACGTGACGCGAGAAGTGGACCGTATATCGAAGCTGCCGGGGAAGTCCCTCAGCCTGCCGGCAACAATCGCCGCACCGTGACATGAAATCCTCCGTGACACGACATTCCATACCAGCGCTGCTCCTGCCGCTTCTTCTCTCACTCACCGTTCCCCTGCACGTGATGGCGGAGAATCCGGGCTACGCCTTTTTCGAGGATTTTGTGTCCGTCGCCGGGTGGTTTGTCCTCATTGCCGTCGTTGCGCTGCTCATCGGACTCGCAGTGTGGCGGGACATCCTGAAAGCGAGCGTCTTCGCCGCCGGAATGACGCTGCTGCTCACTGCGAACATGCTCTTCCGGCAGCCGCTGCTCTGGTTCGGCATCAGCGCAGAGGATACCCGTCGCTTGCTGGTGCAGATCCCGTTGCATGTCGGCTGGACAGTCCTCCTGGCGTACATCGTCACACGTGTCGATAATCTCCGGGCTGTCCTTCAAGGAGGCCTGCTGGCTGTCCTGGTGTTTCTCCTGTTCGATGCGGGTCGAATTGTTTTCGCACAGGGAGGCGGGATGGATAGTGACGTGGAGACGCTGCAATTGCAGTCGTCCCCCGCAAAAGAGAGTGAGGGGTTGATGGCGGCGACGCCGGGAGGCGGAACCAGACCGGATATATTTGTCATCCTGCTCGACGGCTACGGCCGGCAGGATGTACTGCGGAATTTCTACGACGTAGACAACAGCGAATTCATTTCGTTCCTGCGGGATGAGGGATTCGATGTGACGGATCGCAGCTGCACGAATTACAACCAGACACTGCTGTCCATGTCGGCATTGCTTGGTATGAAGTACCTGGATACGACGGAGTACCGGGGTGCCACGGCAGGCGAGATCAGGGACGTACTGAAGCGGGATATCATGTCCAGTACCGTGCCGCGGATACTGCGGCGTGCTGGCTACAGGGTGTTCCTGGATCAGACCTGGAATGGATTCATTCGCCCCGGGTCCGGCACGTTGGACGTGACGGCGCAGGATGCCTTTCCCCTGTATCGATCTGTTCTCCGGGAGGGAAGCAGCCGGCCCTTTTTCGAGAAAGTGCTGCGAGTCATCGGTATTCTGGACATCGCCTCCGGGAATGAGCGCATTCGTGACCACATTATTCAGCAGTTCGATCGTCTGCCTCTGTATTCGCATACGGATATCCCGGTCTTTGTGTTCATGCACATCGTGTCGCCGCATCCGCCGTTCGTGCTGGGACCGTTCAACCAGAAGGATATTGCACAGCGTCCCGTGGAAAGCTACGACGGATCGTTCTTTTACGAGGAGACGGGGAGAAGCTTGGAGGAGTATCGTCTCAGGTATGCGTCTCAGGTGGTCGAACTCACGCGACTCGCGGAGCAGGCCATTCGCCGTTTGCTGCGCGTGAACGACACGGCGATCGTTGTACTGCTGTCCGATCACGGACCGGGGTCCCTACTCGATCAGGACAGCATGGAGAACACGACGCTCGAAGAGCGCTTCCCCATACTGCATGCCGTCCGTGTACCGGGAGCGGATTCGACACTGTTCTATCCCGACATCACCCCGGTCAATTCGTTTCGCCGGATTTTCCACCATCTCTTCGCCGCCGACAGTGCGACGCTGCCGGATCGCAGCTATTTTGCGCCCTGGGGCACGATGTTTCCCCTCCGCGACGTAAGCAGCAACGTAAGACATGACCCAC
>CAJXSA010000169.1 GCA_913060595.1 uncultured Ignavibacteria bacterium | reverse complement strand
TCCCAGCGCTCCCCGCTGTCCCGTGAGCGGAATGCGGCTGCCCGGAAACGCTGCGGCTGTCCGGGGAGGAAGACGATCCCCGCTCCCCAGAGATTCCCGCCGTACCAGTGCCGGCTCGCGTCCAGGTCAAAGCAGGTCGAGGCCGGCACCTCGGTTGGGGACCAGAACGCACCGCCCGGACCGCTGCGCATCGCGGAGGAGTCCGCCCACGCGAATACGGGCTGCGGGGGCATGTGCCCGGAGAAATGGAAACTTTCCATCGCGGTGACCGTCACCCGCCTGTCCATGCGCAGCAGCCCGCTGTCGACGCGTGTCCATGTCGAATCGGGCGTGCCGAACTGAAAGAATCCCCGCGCGAGCAGCACCGGCGCATCCGGCGGCGCTTCCCCGGATTGCTCCAGACCGACGTACAGCGTGAGACCGTCCCGCGGTCCGAAGCCCCAGTGCTGCAGACCGAGCGCGGAAACGGGCACCGGGGGATCGTCGGCGGGTCCGATGAAAGTCCATTCCTTCCCGTCGTCCCAGGTGTATCCCTGGTACACCCCGTATCCTACCGCAGACGCGAACAGCAGGTTCGACGTTCCCGGGTACCAGCCCCCGTATGTGTCACCCTGTTCGGCGGTGATGTGATCTATCATGTGTCCCTGCAATCCCACCGGGTACACCTGTGCCATGAGCCTTCCCTGCAGGAACGGCAGAAATATCATCACGGCAAGCAGCGCAGCATATGCACAGCGTATCATGTCCGTCCTCATCATTCCTCCGTCATGTAAGCATCGTGTACCACAGTGACACGTCATCATACGATCCGTAACACACAGCCGCAACATGCGTTTCCGTGCCCCGGCAAGCCCGGCAATTATTTCTCACCGGTGAGGAATAATTCCAGGTAAAAGCGATCAGATTCAGCGCATTAATATCCACCGGTGGGAAATAATTAGCCTGAGCGCCTTTCCACCTACAATTTTTGTGCACCAGTGGAGAGTAATTCCTGCCGCAGGACTCTCTGTCACGAGATATTTCCAATTATTCCGAACTATCTTCTGAAAATCAGTGTCAAGGACGCTTGACACTGATCTGGCTGCACGCTACATTGGCATCGTATGAACGACGACGCACCTATCGGGACGCATTTGCGTGAAAAGCGCCTGGAGGCGGGGTGGACACAGGCGGAAGTGGCGGACCGCGTGCAGGTCAGCCGGCAGACCATCAACTATATCGAGAACGGCACCTTCTGTCCGTCCACCCACCTGGCGCTGCGCCTGGCGCGCGTGTTCGGCGTGGCGGTCGAAGAGCTGTTTTACCTTCACGAGGAAGAGGAGTGACACATGTTTGATCCGTCGAAAGACGAGCGCCTCTGGCGCCTGGAACGCGAGGCGGGACTGACGGCCTTCCTTTCGTATTTCTTTCTCGTACTCGGATTGCTCATCACGCGAGGCTTCGTGGACGAGGGCGTGCTCGCCGATCCCGATTTTCTCCTCGTCGTTCCCTGGATTGCAGCCGCCTGGGTGTACGTGGGCGTCCTGATTGCGAAGGGATACTTTTCCGCGCTGCGCGAGGAAAACACGCGCAGCAGGGGACAGCTGATTGCGACGCGCACCTCACTGCTCGCACAGATATTCCTGTTCGCATTCTTATCCTTCATCCTTGACCGGCTGAATTTCTTTGATTCGGAGATTCGCAGCATAAGCGAAGACCTCATGAGCGCGAGCATCAAGGGATTGCTCTTCGGCTTCGCGATTTGGTTCTTCACCGGGAGAAAAACGCGGCGCACTAGGGCAGCAGGATGAACATGCGCGCCTCTCCATGACCGCCGACCTGCAGCCGGTAGACGTACATGCCGGGCGGGAGTGCACCCGGTGTGAACATCACATGATGCCGGCCCGGGGAGCATTCGGCATCGACAGGGACGGCGACTTCCTCACCGAGAAGGTTATGCACGCTCAGCCGCGCATGCGCCCGCCGCTGCATATCGAAAGTAAAGGTCGTTCGCTCCGCGAAGGGATTCGGGTGATTCGCATGCAGGTGGAACAGTGACGCGGCCGCGGTCTTTATCACACCAAGCGTGACCACCGGCTCCACCTCCACGAAGCCGCCGCTGCTGTCGACGCTGAAGGCGGGCAGTCCGCGCGCGGTGTAATCAATGGTGAAATGCAGGTACTGCGGGATGTCGGTGCTGTTCCATTTCACCAGGCGGAAGCCCCAGGTGAATTCCGCTTCCTCGTTGGGACCGAGGGAGGCACGCGTTTTCGGATTCGTCGTGTCGGCCACGGACGGATCGAGCACGATGAGATCGAGTCCGCTGGGATCCTCCCAGCGCAGTCGCGCCTCGATGTCCTGCAGCGTCGCTGCGCCGATGACCCTCAACCTCCCGGTGTATGTGAACGTTTCGGGCGCATAGCTATCCGACGAGGGATCGTAGCGCAGGACGGAGGCGCTGTTCACCGAGTTCGCCGCAAGCCTTCCTTCCACCGCGGCAATGGAAATCCACTTGTCGCAGGGCAGGGGCATGCCCTCATCGTCGTAGCCGATGGTCTGCACCTGGATTTTCCGCGGGGTGATGCGGTTCACGACGTCGACGTGCCAGGTAAATGTCACCTCCTCGCCCGGCGCCAGCGTCACGTCCGGACGGAAGGACAGCGGGTTCGGCGAGGACGGGTGAAGGTGCACACCTTCGTGCGTCGGAATGTACAGCACGACCATCTGCAGCTTGCCCGTCTGATGCGATGTATTGCGTACGACATACCGCACGGTAAAGGGATTGGGCTCCACGCCCGTGCCGTCAGCGCGCGGCGCGAGGGAATCCGGGGTATCGATGATATTGCAATAATAGTCCGGCTGCAGTCCGGGAACGTGCATCTGCGATCGGTGATCGACGGAGTCGAGGGCGACGCCGTCACCATCTTCGCCCTTGAGCACGAAGCGCAGCACGGGCTGTGCGTCGTAACGCAGACGCGACTCCCATCGCACCGTCCATGCGACTTCCGGCGCGGGGTCGCCGGGATGCCACGGCGGCATTTCCGCGGGAGTGAAGGCCTGGGTCGCGAACTGCGTGGGCGGATCGAATACCATGTGCGCCGGAAGCTCCAGCGTCCCGGTGACGGCATGTGCGGCGGCATTGCCGCGGTTGACGCAGGCCAGGTGCACGGTGAAGGGATTCGGCATGTAGCTGTCGAGAGAGTCGACAAACTGCAGCTCGAACGGGACGTTGTGCTCACCGATGGCGAGCTGCGGGTATTCCATGGCAGGAATAACCACTTCGACTTCCGCGACGGCGCTGTCTCCCTTTCCTTCTACCGCAGCGACATGCACCGTGTAGCGCTTCTCCTGTGCGGTGGGCGGATGCATGACGCTGAACTGCAGGGTGCCGGTCGCATTCTGGAAAAGCTGTGCCGGGTCGAGCAGCTTGACATTGCGGTCCGGCGCGTCGTCACCTGCAAGTGCGAGATCCGGCGGCAGCGTGATGCGCACGTATACGGAGTCGCTGAGAGCGTTGCCGATATTCCGCACGGTAGCGGTGACGGGGAAAGGCATCGGGTCGTAGCGCAGTTCGCGCGAAATGGCCGTAATCTCTGGTGCGTCCGCAGTGCAGGAAAGCAGCGCCTGCCGGTGCGCGGGTGTGCCGGTTTTCAGTGAAGGACCGGCGGACATCATGTTCCCCTCGTGGTCGGCGAGGTAGATATGCGTCCAGTCCGGCCGCGGATATTCCCGGGCGTCGATGGCCTGCTTCCATGCCTTGTCATCGAGACGCTCGAAATCCTCCGTACGGTGCTGATAGTAACTGTAGACGGGACCGACGTAGGCCCGCGGCGCGCGGCCTTCCTCCTGTACGACGAACACGCCGAGCTCGGGATAGCCCGTGCCCACATGCAGCACCCAGCCGAGCGTGTTTCCGCTGAGATCGGTGGGCACGGTATGCACGTCCGCGGTGACGATGTTGACATTCTCACCGACGGTCGGATCGTGCCATTCCTTCAGCGCCCGGTATTTTGTGTAGAAGAGATAGGTATACCAGCCATCCGGGTCGGTGGTGCAGCCGAAGTTCAGGTACATCACTTTTTTCAGAAAGGCCGTCTCCGTCGCGCTGAACGCCTCCCCGGCAAGCTCTTTCCCGGCAATGATTTCAAGCGTGTCCATGGTCGCAGCGAACTGCCGGAAGAAATCCGCGGGGAGGTCGATGCCTTCCGTCTCGAAGGCCGCGGCGGCGTCCGTCGCCAGTGTGCTCACACGCGCGTAAAACGCGGGAATGGGTTCGACGTAGACATCCGGATAGAAACACGTCCCGCCGGACGTATACGAAGGCTTTGCGTAGAGCAGGTTGTCGTGGCGCAGCTGCGCCCATGAGGCGAGCTGCGTGTTCATTTTCTCCTGCCACCACGCGGCGGTCTGCATGAAGGGTGGCAGATCGTCGACGAATTCGGGAATGTTGAGCGTGCGTATGGCGTCGAGCCAGCCGTTGTATATCGAGGAGGACCAGAAGCCTGCATCGTAGGAATCGACGAGATAACGCAGGGCGTTGAGGTTGGATGCGTAGGGATACTGCGTGAGTTCGGGCTCCAGCAGCTGCGCCGCGGCGTCGTTGCCGGTGGCGAAGAGCACGTCCATCACCGAGGGCAGCAGGCGGCCGACCTTGCGGCCCTGGTACATGATGCGGTCGTACACCACCTGTCCCATGACATAAGAGTCGATGACGAAGCGCTGTCCCATGAGCAGAAATGCCACGGGCGGCTCGATCTGGTCGGGATTCATCGGGTCCGAACAGAGGATCTGGGAATTGATGCGCTGGGTGAGATCCTCTTTCGTCGCGAGTACACGCTGGAATTCCGCCACGCGTGCGGTGTCGAGCAGGTCGGCGGCCGTGCTGACGCCGGCCTCGTCGAGCACGGCGCGCAGATGCTGCGGACGCACGTTGTCGCTTTCCCCGACGATGCGCGTCAGCAGGACGTCCATGGCCCGCAGCTTGCTGCCGGCCGCGGTGTTCTCCAGGGCTTCGAGCAGCAGCGCGGCGTCGATGGTCTGCCGCTGAATGTCGGCGGCATTCTGCTGCTGCGTGCCCTGCTGCTGCGGCGCGGTGAGCATGAGTTCTGTGCGTCCCAGCCACATCATCGCCTGGAAGTAGCGGGAAAGCCAGACGTCGTCGGAGTAATGACCCCGCACGATGAACTGGCTGAAATCGTACGTCCTCTCCTCGCCGGAGAACAGCCGCACGGCGGCGGGAGTTTCATCATCCACCAGCTGCAGTATCGCTTCCACTTCCGCGAAGGTCTCGGTGTAAAACGTCCCGATGCCGCTTCCCTGCAGGAGCCGGCCGGCCACGGCGATGTACAGGTCCACGTCGCGCAGCGGCTGCTGCATGCCGGGCATGGCGCCGTACGTGTTTTCCAGCGTCGCCTGGTAGCTGCGCAGATCGATGAGCACATCGGCCAGGCGGCTGATCAGCCGATCTTTCTCCACCTGCTTGAGCACTTCGTCGTAGGACATGTGCAGGGCATGCAGAATGGCGTCTGTGCTGATGAACGCCGGGAGATCCTTCATCCATACGTCGGTGAAACCCCGCTGGAAGGTTGGCACCTGCAGGCGCTGGCTCACCATGAAGCCGTTTCTCGCGATCAGCGCCTGCTCATGTGTCGTCAGTCCGTACTTGATGCTGATCGAGTCCAGCCACTCCGCCTGCGACACGTCGCCGCTGATGCCGTCCGCCAGGAGCGGCGCCGGATGCGCGGTCAGCAATGCGCTGCCGCTCATGTCCCTGTGCCGGGAAAGATACTCCTTGTATGCGTTGACGTCGAAGCTCCCCTGCTGCCCCCGCAGCGACGAACTCAGCCCCATGATCAACAGTATCCATACACCGACCGCGATACCCCTGCGTTTCATTTTCCTCTCCTGTGCCTGTTGCGTGCATCAACCTACGGAAAAGCGATACTATTATCCATTACCGATACAACACGGCAGCGGGAGATTTGTAACAGCGCGGCAAAAAATCTCAATTCGGATTGCATATATCCGAATACTGTGTAAGTTATACGCAAGCACACATCATGTTTTCCTCCGCGCAACCTGGCCGGGGCGTTCCCGCGGGAATGTCCGTGCCGCACGGCGCGCATTCGTCTTTTCACCAGAAGACGGGGAAGTGTGACGTATGCCGCCTGATTTCACCACACACGGAGATGCGAGTCATGACATTGAGATACACGCTGTCCGCGTTCACCTGTGCCGTTCTGCTGCTTCTGGGCACGTCGGCACACGCGCAGTCCTATATGAGCGAGGCCGCACAGAACGGCTTCACGCTGAAAAAGGTCGCCAGCGACACGGCGATCGCCACGGGACAGAACTATTCCTATACTATATACTTCTCCATCCCGGCCGGAGCGACGTCGGTCACCATCAGCGACGTTCTGCCGCCGATGCTGTCCTTTCAGTCCATCAGCGTCACCGCCGCCTGCGGATCGCCGACGGTCAGCACGCCTGCCGTCGGGAGCACCGGCGGAACGGTATCGCTCACCTGGGCGTCTGTCCCGTCCGGCTGTTCGGGTTCCTTTGTCATCACCGTGAACTTCCCCAACGGTGTCACCTGCGACGGAACGACGGCGCGCAACCGCGTCTGTCTCACCGGCGAGGTGCTCGGCATGGCGGCGGACTTCTGCACGCCGTATATCAGCACCCGCGCGATCGCCGAAGATCCGTGGAACGTGGGGAAATGGATACTGGATGCGGGTTCGCAGCCGGGTCCCTGCAGCAAAGTCACCGCGGACTCCGTCGTCACCTATCGCATCTGCGTGTGGAAGGACGTCGGCACCACCGGTCAGCTGAACATGGAAAATGCCGTGGTGTACGACACGCTGCCCGCGGGCGCGATGCTCGTCTCCGGCAGCGCCAGCTGCGGCATGACACAGACCGGCAACGTGATCACCTGGAACATCGGCGCGCTCTCCGCGCTGCCCATGTACAACACGCAATGCTGCACCTTCGAGGTGCTGTACCCGTCGACGATTTTCCCCACCGGTTCGCAGATCACGAACAGCGCGTCGCTCGAAGGCGTGCTCGGCAGCCTGAACGCGCCCTGCGGACAGGCGGCGCATCAGAGCAATGAGACCTGCGTGGAAATCAAGCAGGTCACCAGCGCCACCTTCAGCAAGTACGTCTACACCAACGGACAGCCCGGATGCGCGGGCAAGTACCGCATCTGGCTCTGCAACAACGGCAGCCTGCCCATCGACAGCATGCTGGTGACGGACACCATTCCGTCGCTGCTCACCGGACTCGCGATTGGCGCTTCCTCCAGCGGACTCAGTCCCGTGCTCACCGGCAACATTCTCACGGTGACGCTGGCCTCGCCGCTGCTGCCCACGCAGTGCCGTTACGTGGACATCGAGTTCACCATTCCACCGACGGCCACGCCGGGTTCGACGATCACCAACTGTGCCACGATACAGATTCCCGGCCTCCCGCCGCGGGTGGCCTGCGCCTCCTTCGAGGTCAATGCGCCGGAAGCGAAGCCCTGCATCTGGAAGGAAGTCTGCGACGAGCAGGCGTCCTACGAGCCGGGCGACGTCTTCCGCTACCGTCTGCGCGTGCAGAACATCGGGGGACTGCCCATCACCGGCGCCACCATCACCGACGTGCTCGATCCGAACCTGGCGTATGCGGGCAATCTCGCCACATACACAGGGACGACCTGGAATGCCCCCTGCCAGACCACCTCGAACTGGAGCGGTGTCACGCTCACGCAGACCGGCAACACGCTGGACTTCGCGCTGCCCACCATTCCCGCGGACTGCCAGGATCTCTTCTATAATTACTGCGGCATGTACGGCAACTCCAGCGTGCCCTATTACTTCATCGAATTCGACGTCATGGTCACCGACACGTCGGCGCTCGGCAACATCCCGAACAGTTTCTCCATCGCCGGGGGTACGCTGACCACGACGACCAACTCGAATACCGAATACGTCAACGTCGTCGGCACCACCGGCTTCTTCCTCGAGAAGAGCGTGGCACCCGACACGACGAGCTGGGCGGCGTCCACGTCCACCGCTGCCGGATCGACGGTCAACTACCGGCTCGCGCTCACCGTCGCGCCGGGAAGCGTGGGACTGCGGCACATCACCTTTGCCGACCTGCTGCCCCGTGACGACGCGCCGGCCGACAACCTGATACTCGGTCCCTGCACACCCCGCGGCAGCCTGTTC
>CAJXSA010000168.1 GCA_913060595.1 uncultured Ignavibacteria bacterium | reverse complement strand
CCGCGGCCGCCGCTATTACAAGGCGTACACCGATGTCAGCACGAAGGGTTCCGCAGCCATGCTCGCCGTGGTCATACTCGAAACACCTGATCCCATGCAGGTCAGGCGGCCCTCCGTCGACCTCCTTCGCAACGCGCCTGCGAGCAGGAGCCTCGCACCGGAGGACGACTACATCATCAGCCGGTTCAGAAACGGACGCATGGTGCAGACGACGGACAGGCGCATCGAGCGCAGCATCGGTCTCCCGGAGGACGTCCGCGAAGCGGTCGCCGGGGATGCGCAGACGGTCTGGAGTGCGCTCCCGGTCGATGGGATGCCCCTCGAAAGCTATTTCATGGTCGTGCCCGACGCCCCAAGTGACGTGATTTCCATCACCCGCGGCAAGTCCGTATTCATTCTCTCCGTGTACCGGGGACTGCGCATCATGGTCCTCTACCTCGCTTTCAGCGCGCTGCTTCTTCTGCTGGCCACCCTCGCAACCGAGCGTCGACGGCTGTTCGCCCGCTTCACCTTCGCGCGCAAACTGCAGCTGGCATTGCTCGCCGTCGCCGCCATCCCACTCCTCCTCGTATGGTTTTCCGGGAGAGACTTCATCATGGAGGAAACGCGCAGGGAAATCGAGCAGCAGGTCGTCGAGGACCTCGACGTGCTGCGCAGCAATATTCTCGAGCGCCTTCCGGACTCCCTCGCCGTTCCCGATGTCCCGCGCTTCATCACCGACATGATCTGCCAGGAAATCCATCTCCGTTCCGGGCGCGATCTCAATGTCTACGCCGGCGCGGAACTGGTCGCAACCAGCAAACCCGAGCTGTACCATGTAGGATTGCTCAACGACCGCCTGCATCCGCAGGCCTATGTCAACATCGTGCAGCGCGGCAAAGACGCCTTCTTCGTCCCGGAGCGCATCGGCGATTTCGCCTACTACGTCGGATACCGGGGACTGCGTGACACGGCGGGCAACCTGGCCGCCGTCATCTCCACTCCCACGCTGTTTCAGCAGGCACAGGTCGAGGAAGGATACGTCCGTGCATCGGCCACCATTTTCCTTTTCATCACCATCATCGCCATCCTTGTGGTGATGGTCAGCACCGCTCTCGCGCGGCAGATCTCCCGTCCCCTGCAGGAACTGCTGTTCGCCACCCGCGACATCTCCGCAGGGAATCTCGACCGGCAGCTCAACGTGCGTGGATCGGCGGAAATCGTCGACCTCATGGATTCCTTCAACACCATGACGTCGCGCCTTCGGCAGAGCCAGGAGGAGCTCGCCGCGGCCGAGCGCGAGCTGGCCTGGAAGGAAATGGCCAAGCAGGTGGCGCATGAAATCCGCAATCCGCTGACCCCCATGAAACTCGCGGTGCAGCATCTTCACCGCGCATGGAAGGACGGCGCGGAGCAGCTGGGTGACATCATCGAAAAAGTGACGCGCACGCTCATCGACCAGATCGACAGCCTCTCGCGCATAAGCGACGAATTCTCGCGCTTCGGGCGCATGCCGAGACGCAGCACCCGCGTCATCGACGTCGCCGATGTGCTCGCCGAGGCTGTGGCGCTGTTCCGCAATCACGAACACATCAGCATCGAAGTGGAGGCGGAGGACACTCTTCCGCCGGTGGTCGCGGACCGCGAGGAGTTCGCGCGCGCGCTCACAAACATCCTCCGGAACGCGATACAGGCGATGCAGGACGCCGGCACCATCGTCATACGCGCAGAACGGACCGTCGACGGACTCTCCCTGCGCATTACCGACTCGGGTGTCGGCATTTCGCCGGAGCTGCTCCCGCGCATTTTCGAACCGAATTTCTCCACGAAAACCGAAGGAATGGGGCTGGGGCTGGCCATCGTGAAGAAAATCATCGACGATGCGGGCGGAAGCATTCGCATCGAGAGCACCGAGGGCCGGGGAACGACCGTCGTCATCACCCTCCCGGCAGCGCCTTAGCCCGCCTTCCCGTCCCCTGTCGCCACGTTCGCATCTCCTTGCTTCTGAGCCCCTGCGTGACTAACTTTTCCACTTGAAAGTACCGAGTAGACACGAATGTCATTTCTTGTAACCGCCCGGAAATACCGGCCTTCCACGTTCACCGAAGTCGTTGCGCAGGGACACGTCGTCAACACGCTGCTCAATTCCATCAAACTTGAGCGCATTGCACACGCCTACCTGTTCTCCGGCCCGCGCGGCGTGGGAAAAACCACCACCGCGCGCATCTTCGCCAAGGCGCTCAACTGCCCGAACGCGAAGGACGGTGAACCGTGCAACACCTGCGATACCTGCACGGAGATCGCGGAGGGGCGCTGCATCGATGTTATCGAAATCGACGGCGCCTCGAACAACGGGGTCGAGCAGGTGCGCACCATCCGCGATGCGGTGCGCTATACGCCGAGCCGGGACAAATACAAGATGTACATCATCGACGAAGTGCACATGCTGACCAAGGGCGCCTTCAACGCGCTCCTGAAGACCCTGGAGGAGCCTCCTGCGCACGCATTGTTCATCTTCGCGACCACCGAGGCGCACAGATTGCCCGCCACGGTCATTTCCCGCTGTCAGCGGTACGACTTCCGACGCATCGCCACTGAAGACATTGTCGGTCAGCTTCGCAGCATCTGCGATTCCGAAGGCATCAACGCGGAAGAATCCGCCCTTTTCGCGATCGCGCGCAAGGGTGACGGTTCCATGCGGGATGCGGAAAGCATATTCGACCAGGTCGTCGCGTTCAGCGGCGATGACCTGCGCTACGAGGATGTACGCCAGGTACTGCACATCGTTGACCAGGATACATTTTTTACACTTACGGATCTGATCGTCACGAAAAACACCCGCGAGGGCTTTGCGCTCGCCGAGGATGTTGTGATGAGCGGGTACGACATTCAGGATTTTCTGGCAGGTCTCGAGGAACATTACCGGAATCTGCTCGTGGTACGGTCCACGGGAGATACGCGGCTGATCGAGGCCCCTGAAGACGTCCGCGCACGCTACAGCGCTGCCGCGGAACAATTCAGTGAAGGCGACCTGCTGCGTCTGCTCAAACTTACCGCGCAGACCATGCAGGCCGTCAAATTCAGCCCCCAGCCACGCCTCAAGTTCGAAATCGCGATCATCGACATGATCAAGATGGACAGTACCGTCGAGATCAGCACGCTGCTGGCGCATTTCGGACAGGGTGGCACGGCCCTCCCAGGCGCAGACCGCACGGGCAGGACTGCGAAGGCTTCCGCTTCCGCGGAAAGTGCCTCCATGTCCTCAGCACCTCCCGCACCGGCTGCATCACGTCCTGCACCGACGGCATCCGCCGTGCCCCCGCGGGAAAGTGACGCAACCGAGCCGCTGCGCCAGGCCGAGCAGCGCTTCCGTGAAGCCCTGTCCTCTGCCTCACTTTCCGCGTCAGGGCCCTACACGCCGCCGGAAGTGCCCGCGCAGAAGCCCGCCGCAGCGGGACAGGACGCACAGGCGCCGCCGGAAAATCCTCCGCACCCCATCGTACAGATGCTCATCAACGACCTCGACGCGGTACTTCTTCCGAAGCACTGACGTCTCCTCACGTCTCAGCCGCACGCCCTCCGGTTCACAGCAACTGGAACACGCTTTTTCACAAGAGATACCATTATGTTCATCACCAGCATTTCCGGCGCGGTCACCGAACTGACGCCCAATAATCAGACACGCTTTCAGTGCATGGTCACGCTGACCGTCCCGCATGAGGAGATCGCCGTCATACAGCCGGGGCGTCTCATCGCCGCGGAGAACATCTTCCATGCCGCGCGCGACAAGCGCTATACTATCATGCAGCTCGTCGATTTTTTCCCCGTCCCTGAGCAGAAAAAACCCGCGAAGAAAAGCGTCGTCTCGCTCATTTGCACCGCGACACCGATCGGGCAGGAACTGCGGTACAAGAACGCACGGAGCGGGCCGGAAATCATCGGCGAGGACACCTTCCCCGCCTTCGACGGTGCCGTGCAGGTGCTCGACGACGAAATGACGCGGAGCGTCATCCACCACATCGCCCCCGAGAGCCGGCTGGTAGAGAACGGGTCACGCATCGACATCGGCAGCTACCGCAGCAACCCGGAGGTCAAGGTCGGTCTCGACAGCGCCGCACTGCTGCGTGGAAACGCCGCGGTGATCAGCGCACGCCCCCGCGCGCGGACGACGATCGCCAACAATCTCATTCACGCCCTGCTGCATCATACCGAATCCCCGGTGCATGTGGTGTACTGTGACGTCAACAACAACGGCACCCTCTCGCTCGCACCGCAGCTCAACAAATTCCCGCATGCCAGCATACTTTGTCTCAACGACAAGTTCGTCCCGTCGAGCGTGTTCTCGGCCATGCGCAATCCCGGCGACCGTTCCGCGCACAAACGCGCAGTTCTCGACTACCTGGACATGATGATTCTTCCCTCCGTGCTCGAGCAGCGCCGGCACGATTTCAGCTTCCCCATTTCGACGTGGATGCGTGAAAACCGCGTCACCATTTTCCGGCCCAACGAGCAGACGGTCGACCAGTTCATCACGGAAATCAGCGTCGATATCCTCGACGGCATCGAGGAGGATATCGAGGAATACATCGCCGAACTGATGAACGGCATCGCGGAGACATACCGCGGCGAGCGTTTCTCGGAGAAGAATACCAAGGACATGCTCGACATGATCGACGATTTCAGCCAGGAGTCGAAGAGCCATGCCGCACGACGCACGCTGTATGACCTCAAGGCAGAGATCCAGTCCGTGTTCGAGACGTATTCGAAAGATATTCCTCCCGCGACGCGAAAATCCATTCAGGATATCGTCAATCAGCTCAACAGCGACGACCATTCCAGTCTCCTCCTCGTGCAGGGTCAGAAGACCACCGATATTCTCCGATTCATCGGGACACTCTCGCAGACCCTGATCGACGAACGGCTGAAGCGGCTGAAAATACGCACCCCGGTGCTGTTCATATTCAACAACATCGACGAGTACGTCTCGCGCGGCGGAACCGGACTGCGGGAAGCGGGATCCGACCGCTTCAACGATACGCTGCAGATGCTGCTCACGAACGGCCGCCGGCACGGACTCGGCTTCTGCCTGACGCTGGAAACGGCACGTTCACTCGACCAGCACCTCGCGCGCAAAATTCAGACCTACCTCATCGGCCCTATCACCTTCGCCGACGAGCCCGCCGGCATCGCGGATCTCCTCAACCTGTCTGAGGAGTTCCTTCAGCCTGCCGTGCGCTACGAAGACGGCGATTTCCTTTTCACCGCATCGGACTCTCCGTATCACCGCCGCGTTCCCCTGCCCGTCACCACGCAGAAGAACAGCGAGACGATACACCTGTATCTCGACGAAATGAAGGAGGAACAGGAACGGAGACGCCAGGAGTACATGGCGCAGGAGGAGGAGCGACGCAAGCGGCATGAGCAGGAACGCGAGGAACGGCGCAAGCGCGAGGAAAAGGAACGTGAGGAGCGTCGCAAACGCGAGGAGAAGGAGGCGGAAGAGAAACGTCGGCGCGAGGAAGAAAAAGCCGCGCAGGCGGATCAGGAAGGCGAAGAAACGGAAGAAACCGCGGAGAACGATGATCCGCAGGACGAAGCAGCCGCGGAAGAGAAATCCACTACGCGCAGCCGCCGGCGCCGAGGCGGGAAACGAACACGCAGCAGCGCGAAGGACAAAGAAGACGCTGCGTCAGAAAACGCGGACGCCGAAGCCCGGGATCATGACAAGGATGCGCCGAAGGAAGATGCAGTCGAGGCGGAAAGCGCTCACTCGGACAGAGAGGACGCTCCCGCTGCAGATTCCGGTGAAGGCAGTGACTCCGATGCTGCTCCGGAAGAGAAGAAAGAGGAAAAGCCCGCACGTAAAACCACGCGAGGACGCCGCGGCGGTCGGGGAAGGAAAAGCGCGAAGAAAGAAGAAAAACCTGCCGAAAAGAAAACCGGCGATGGCGGGGATACGGACGCGCCGAAGGACAGCGGCACCAGGACCTCTTCATCTTCCCTGACCATTGAGGAATTCGATCCGGACGCGGGAAAGTCCCGGAAGAGCGACGCGGCCGAAGCGTCAGCCACGAAGGATGAACAGTCCGCGGACGACGGCGACAAGAAGGCCTCATCGACAGCGAAAAAAACCACGAGGCGCAGCAGCCGCCGTGGCGGTACGCGCACACGGAAAAGCCCGCCGAAGTCCTCAGATAAGAAAGGGGACGACGCATGAGGCTGGTATCCTGGAACGTAAACGGTATACGCGCCGCTGCGAAGAAAACCTTTTTCGACTATCTCGAGAATGAAGCACCGGACGTGCTGTGCGTGCAGGAAACCAAGGCACACCCGGAGCAGCTGGATGAAACGCTGCTCACTCCGCCGGATTACTACACCTACTGGCATGCCGGTGAGAAGAAAGGGTACAGCGGCGTCGCAACATTTACGCGTACAAGGCCTGCACAGGTGCGTTCCGGCACGGAAATCATTCCCATGGATACCGAAGGGCGCGTGCTGCGCACCGAATTCAAGGATTTCGCGCTTTATAACATCTACTTCCCGAACGGCGGACGTGGTGAGGTCCGCCTGCGTTACAAACTCGATTTCTACGACCAGATTCTCGAACACTTTGAGAAAGAGCGTGCCGAAGGCACTCCGATTGTGATCTGCGGGGACGTGAACACGGCACATCATCCGATCGATCTCAAAAATCCGAAGCAGAACGAGAAAACATCAGGCTTCATGCCCATCGAGCGTGCCTGGCTGGACCGCATCACCGATCTCGGGTACGTGGACACCTTCCGGCATTTCCATCCTGACGCCGAAGACCAGTACTCGTGGTGGGATATGCGGACGCGCGCCCGTGACCGGAACGCAGGCTGGCGCATTGACTATTTCATCGTCACCCCTGACATGCTCCCCCGCTGCAAGGACGCCTCGATTCAGATGGATGTCATGGGATCCGACCATGCTCCCGTCGTTCTCGATCTGAAGAAGAAACGCTGAGATCGGGACATTTTCAGTTCAGCGCAGAAGAGGACGGCGATGGCCGTCCTCTTCTGCGTTCTGCACACAAACCTGCATCACCATCTACTCGTCGTCCGGCCGTGCAACGCCGGGAAAACGCAGCATGGTGCGGGCAGGAGAACTGCCGACCGATTCATGCGCGCGGAGGAACAGGTTCCCCGCAGCGCCGATTTTCACGAAATACCCCTTTCCCGCTTCGATCAGACCATCGACCGGCGGAAGATATCCGTAGTACGGATCGTAGGCATACGCGGACAGAAGGATGCCGGAAGGAGCCTGTGCGATCTCCGCAACGGGACACGGACCGCTCGGTCCGGCAAACAGATTCCAGCCGGTCTGCGCACTGCTGTAGGGAACGGTAAGATCGCGTACGAGTTGTCCCGCGATCATAATACTGTCCCGTTTCGTGAATTTCACCCAGTACGCCGTGCAGCCCTGCACTGTCCATCGGCGCACGTATCCGGAGTCCGGATCCCAGGCATACGCGGGGGGAATGGCATCCGGCAGCAGCAGCTGCAGGTCACTGACATCGGGAAGAAGCGGAATCGCGATCAGGTTCCAGCCCTCATGATAGCGCAGCAGCAGCCTTCCCGTTCGCGGACGCATGGTGAAGTCGGCACCTGCTTCGTAGTTGTTGAGCGGTGTGTAGTTCCTTTCCGCCGGCGTGCTCTCGAAATAGAAACTGGTCGGCGCGACGCGATAATCACCCGAGGGCAGGAAATCGAGAAGATATTTCCCGTCCCTGTCGCTTTCCGTCACTGCGTACCGCTCACCTGTGGCTTCGACGGGAATGAACTCCATCGGTGCGCCTGTGGGGGCCCGGATGGTACCGGCGACGGAATAGACACGCTGGGCCGTTACCGTGAGCGTTACCGGAATCTCCAGACCATGGTTGGCCGCATTGCCCTCAAGCACGATCCGCTCGGTGTACTGGCCGACATTCAGATCCGTCGTCGTCAGCTGCACCATGAAAGTATCAAGGTTTGCCGTCCCCTGGTCGGGCTGCAGTGCCAGCCAGGTTGCTCCGCTTGCCAGGACACCGTTCCATGAGAGCGTACTGCCGCCGATGTTCGCGATGATCACGGGGACGGGCGGAGGCAGGGGCGCATTGCGTGAAACGACCATGCTGATGGCGGGTGGCTGCACCTGCATCATCGGCACCGGTTCGCGGATGGTGATCTTCGTTGCGCGGTCCTCGATGCCTGTAGG
>CAJXSA010000167.1 GCA_913060595.1 uncultured Ignavibacteria bacterium | reverse complement strand
CCCTCCGATAGCCCGATACGCCTCCGGCCGGAAGGCGAACCATTGCCCGTTCGCGGCTGAAAGTGAGACCATGCGCGTCCGCCAGACGAGGGATAGCGGCAGAAAACCGTAGAGAATGACATCCATGACGGGAATAATCATGGCAGCCGCCGTCCCGCGCAGAAGCTGCAGCGGAAACGCGGACAGTGCGTCGGCACCGTACTGCCGCAGTCCCGCGGCAGTGTCTCGCAGCGCGTGTGCCGAGGGCTGCACGTCCGCATCGACGAACAGAAGCACGTCGGCCTCCGCATGCGCGGCCAGCTGATGACAGGCCCAGTTCTTTCCAGTCCATCCCGCTGGCAGCGTCGCACCCTGCCGCAATGCAATGCGGGAATCCTCCGCGGCATGCGTTTCGACGATGCGCGCCGTGGCGTCCGCGGAATGATCATCGAGCACCGTGACGGTGAACGTCTCGTAATCCTGTGATCGAAGCAGACTCAGCAGCGTCCCGATGTTCTCTTCCTCATTGCGCGCGGGAACGAGAACGGCAATCGAAGGCCGTGCGCCACTGCCTGCACGCATGCGGCGCAGGAAGGGACCAGCGGTCATGTTGATGAGAACCGTCAGCGTGATCACTGCGAGCACAGCGGTTATTCCCGTGAGCAGCAGTTCCATCACGGCCTCGTCAGTCCAGGGAAGAGACTGGCGGCAGCGAGGGATCGGCCTGCGCGTGAACCCGTGTGCGCATGGCGGCAGTGCCATCGCCGCGGGACGATCGGCGACCGGGGAAAAAGGACAGGAGCTGCATGCGAAGAAGGACGCGCAGTTTGCGTCCCGTGGACACGACGGGACGTGCGGAAAAGATATCGTAATCTGCCCGCTCGATTTCGCGGAGGATTTCGCGGTACAGCGTCGATGCAGCGCGCACCGCAGCCTGTCCGCGCCGTTCGAGCAGGGGAATTCCGTTATCAGCGTGCGCAAAGTAGCTGTGCGCCCGTTCGACCTGCGCCTTGATGAAGCTTCGCATCTGCGTGCTCATCCTGCCGGCGTCAATATCCGCCTCTGTGAGACCGTATTCCTGAAGCTCATCGAGCGGAAGATAGATCTTTCCGCGCAGCCGCCAGTCCTCCTCGACGTCACGCAGGATGTTGGTCAGCTGCATGCCGATGCCGAGCGCTTCCGCGTACGGGAAGGCGCTGCTGTCGCGATAGCCGAATACGTAGGTCATCATCAGACCCACGACGGAAGCGACGTGATAACAGAAATGCCGAAGCTGCGCAAAACGTTCGTACCGATGATACGTGAGATCCATCTCCACGCCATCGATCAGTTCGAGCGGCAGTTGAAGCGGGATGTTGTACTTGCGCAGGACCGGGACGAAAATACCGAGCACAGGATGCTGAGACTCCCCTGTTTCGTAGGCCGTGGTGAGTTCCTCGCGCCAGCCCCTGATCTCACGCTCGAGCAAGGCAGTCGCGCGCGTGCGCGGCGCGTCGATGATGTTGTCGGTGTAACGGCAGAATGCGTACACCGCGTACACATCCCGCTTCTTGGCCGGACCCATGAATTGTGTTGCGAGGTAAAAACTTTTCGAATACGTGCGTGTCAGCAATCTCGCATACACCCTGGCCGGACCGCGGTCCAGCTCTGCGTCAGCATTCGGTGATGTCCTGATTTTTTCCATAGTCGGCTCTCTGTCTCACTCACTCCACATGCGCATTCGTATCAGCGTTGTCTTTCTTTCGCGTTTTTTTCCGCTTCATCCATTCGTACATGGCGATGGTCGGTGTGATCAGAGCATACAGGTATGCAAAATCTTCAATGGGAATCGTGATCACCCGGAAACCGGTAATTGCCTGTGACGAGTATATAACAACGGGAAGTCCCGTGAGAATTCCATTGACGATGAGAAAAAACACGAGCATGACAGCCATGAATATCCAGTAGCGCCGTGAGAGCAGCAGGCGCGTTCGCAGGACTGCCATGTCGAGGAGCAGCGCAAGCGCCGCGGCGAGTATGACGATTTCTGTGTACGTCATCGTTTCAGAAAGTATCCTGTCGTATCCCACACCAGTATCGCGGCCAGTGGTACGACGATGAAAAAACTGACCTCCTCAACCGGGAGGTTGATGATGTCCACCCCCAGCGTATACTCCGGGGAGAATCGCCAGTGACCGGCAGCGGTGACCAGCACGTCCCACACGAGGAAGGGAAGCGCAACGATTCCCGTCGCAAGAAATGCCTGACGGAGATTGCGCCGCAGCGGCAGATTCGCATCCCGGTACTTCAAGAGGAACGGAAGCAGGGTCAGCAGCATCAGCAGAGAATAGGTGTAGTGTGCCATGAACGTATCGAGTTCCTAATGCGCAGAATGACGATTCAGTCGGCAGGCTTCGACATATCGCCCGATACGCACTCAACCGAAGCCCGGCAGAAATGATTCCGCCATCCGTACTGCGGGGACCAAAAAAAAACCGGAGAGCGCTGCTCTCCGGTTCGTACGCGACGGACACGCAGGTCCGTGCGTCTGACTATTCGTCGATGATGGCATCAGACGGGCACACATCGATGCAGGTCGGCGTGTCGGAAAACCCTTCGCACATGTTGCAGAGTTCCGGAACACTGAAGGTGTACTCTTCGCTCATCGGCGGACGAGTCTCACCGTTCACTTCGTACGATTCGCCGGCATCGAAAATCGCGTTGCTCGGACATTCGTCAATGCAAGCTGCACAGTTGATGCAATCATCAGTGATTACGATCATTTCAGGTACCTTTCTGTAAGATGAAACGTTTAAAGCACGGTGCACATCGTGCTTCTTAAAAATAGAACGGAACTTTTTTAGAAGCAATGCATGACAATATCTCCATTATAGAGCATTTTTGTCTGATGTCTGCGGCAGGGATTGATTTTACAGGGTCAAAAGTAAAAATCCCCTTTCAGATACATGGAGGCGGGATAAAACCAGTATTCGTCGCCCGGGGTGCCGGAGGGGAGCAGCAGTCCTGCGGTCAGCGAGGAATTATCTGATGTGGACCAGGTGGCGGATGCCATCGCGAAACCGCTGCCGTCACCGAAACCGATCGTCGCGCCGAAGCTCGCGTTGACGAGCGGGTGCAGAAGATACGTTCCGCCGACGTACAGGTAGTTCCGGCCGACGTTGAGAATTTCCCCCGCGAAAAGACGATACAGTGCATAGTCGTCAGGCGACGTCGTGCCTTCACCGTTGTGCAGTAATTCCATCACGGCATACAACCGCGAGGTGAACTGGTAATCCGCTCCGAGTACGAAGCGCAGATATGCTCCGCGATCGTCGTTTTCCGCGGCGTATATCATTTCCCCGCGCACACCCGCGTCCAGCAGGTTTCCCGCGAAATCGCCGCCGATGACCACGCGCCGATCGAACCAGCCGCCCATGACGGAGAAATCGAATTCCGCCACATTGCTGCGGAAGCGTGCCCCGTAGTTGCTGCTGTCCGGAGCGGAAAGCGCTCCGTCCGCCTGTCCTCGCGCGCGGCGGGGATTGTACACGAACTGCAGATCCGTGAATGAACCCATGTAATATTTCACGGAAACAGCGTCTGCCCCGTCCTTCTCGATTTTGTCGAAGCTCACGGGATTGATGGGATTGAACAGGTCGGTGGGATTCCACACCCGGCCCGTACCCCAGGAGATGCGTTGTCGGCCCGCGACCACGCTGCCCCAGAGAAAATTCTGACGAAAGTACAGACGATCGACGAAGTGCTGCAGCTGCACATGCTCCTCGCGGACGGGATGCCAGCGCAGGTCAACGATCTGCCTGTTGGTCACGTCGGGCAGCTCACTGAAAAGCATGCGCTGCGTGCTGGCGTTCAATGTCACTTCGTGTTCGAGTGCGATGCTCGCTCCCTCCCAGAGCCGGAGCGTGGGACGCAGGCGGAGTCGCGTCAGGTTGACCGCCATGTCACGTTTTTCGGGAAGCAGGGATGACGGAACGCCGAACGCGTCGCCATAGTCGGGAAGGCGCTGATACATGGGCAGCTCGACCACGTAGCCGGAAAAGTCCAGCGAAGGCTGCGCGGTGGCGGAAATTGACAGCAGCACGGCGCAGAGCAGAAACAAACCTCCCGATCGGCGGGTGCCGGATGCTGTATACCCGCGAAGCATGGTCAGGCCTCCGCGCTGCCGTTCCGGTCTTCCGCGATCAGGCCGTCCTTGAGAATGATCAGGCGCCTGGCGCGGTCGATGACCTGCCGATCGTGCGAGGAGAAAATGAACGTGAGATTGTGATCGCGGTTCATCTTTTCCATGAGGTCCAGCAGGTTCGCGCCGGTCGCGGAGTCCAGGTTTGCCGTCGGTTCGTCGGCGAGAATGATGGATGGATTGTTCACGATGGCACGGGCAACGGCAACGCGCTGCTGCTGTCCGCCGCTCATTTCGTTGGGACGCTTATTCGCCAGTTCTTCGATGTCCAGTTCGCGCAGAACCTCGCGCGCGCGATCACGGCGCTGTTTTTCATCTATGCCCAGCAGCATCATGGTGAACTCGACGTTCTCCATCGCGGTGAGCACGGGAATGAGATTGTAGGCCTGAAAAACGAAACCGAGCTTCTCGAGACGGAACGCGGAGATTTCGTCGCGGCTTTTTTCGCCGATGCTCTCCTTTTCCAGGAACACCTTTCCCTTGCTCGCCCGGTCGAGTGCGCCCATGATGTTGAGCAGCGTCGTTTTTCCGGATCCGGAGGGACCGGCGATGACGGTGAACTCACCCTGCGTGATGCGCAGATCTATGCCGCGGAGGGCGTGCACGGGAACGCCGTTGTCCGAATAGGTTTTTTCAACGTTTTCGAGTCGAATGACTTCCATGATATGATCCATCTTTTGCGTTGCTTCAGTTTCTCTGTCAGACGTAACGGATCGCGGCCACGGGCTGCAGGCGCATGGCGCGGACGGCCGGGTACACGGCGCCGAGTACGGTGGTCAGGGGAATGATGATCAGGACATTGAGAATCGTGTCCGGTGTCAGGCGGGGATAAATGACGGCACCGACGCCGAAGGATGTCAGTCCCTCGGAGAAAATGCTGAAATCGATTCCGATGTGGGAAAACAGCAGAAGCAGTCCGGATCCCAGCAGCAGTCCGACCGCGGTCCCGAGAACGCCGAGCATGCCCGCTTCGAGGAGAACCATCAGGAAGATGCGTCGCACGCGCATGCCGATGGCCATGAGCACACCGAATTCCTGAATCCGTTCGAACACGGACATCAGCATGGTGTTGATGATGCCGAATATCATTGCGAGCGCGATGATCAGGTAAACGACATACATCATGGACTGATACATGTCCACCTGCGACACGAGTATGGGCAGAAGGTCGATATACGTGAGCACTTCGTACTCATCTCCCAGCTTCGACCGCAGCGATGCCGCGATGTCCTCGACCTCGTTTATGTCACGCACGATGACGGCGTATTCCAGCACCCTGTCCTCGAGTTCAAGCATGCTGCGCGCGTTGTCGATGGAGGTGAACATGTAGGCTTTATCGAATTCCGAGCTCACGGTTTCGAAAATTCCCGTAACACGGAAAAGATCTGAACCCACATCGCCGCTCAGCGCGGAGGCCATTCCCACGACTTTGTCTCCCAGTCCGACCTGGAGTTTGTCCGCCAGCCGGCGAGCGATGACCACCTCGCGTGGCGCACCGGTGAGATAGCTGCCTTCGACGATGGAGCGCCGTATGGTGGTGACATCCTGCTCGCGTTCCGGATCAACGCCGACGATAACGCCGCCCGAGGAGTTGAGCGCGCTGCTCAGCAGTCCGAAGCTGACAACGCGGGGACTCCAGTGTGCGATGCCGGGTGTGTCCCGTAGGACGTTTTCCACTTCCGATGGCGTTGCCATGTTGTTCTGAATCACCCGGTTGTCGTTGAATCCCTTCGCGTGTATCTGAATATGGGAAACATGCGATCCGATGGAGTTCTCGAGCATCTGCGAGATCATGCCGATGGAAAGTCCGTCGTTGAACATGACCGCTGTAATGCCGACGACGATGGAGATGAACACGATGACGGAACGGCGCCGGTTCCGCAACAGATTTCTCCAGGCGACGGTAAGCAGCATTTTGACGATGAGCACGATCGAGGACCAGCGTCCGTTTTGCCGTGTATTTCCCGGCGCGTCGGTATGCAGCATCTCAGGTATACCTTATTCCTTTGAGTGGTTCGAGCGTGAGGACGCGGTACAGCGGATACAGCGCCGCGACAAGTGAAATGGACAGAATTGCGATCGATGTGTTGAGCATGCTGGAGGGAAGCACTACGCTCGGCATCACGGGCAGCCACCCGTATTCTTCTGTCATGGCCGCGTAATCCCCGGTCAGCGTGATCGGATTCGCCTCGAAGTACATGTTCACTCCCAGTGCGAGGACATTTCCTACGATAATGCCGATCAGCAGCAAGTAGAGCGTCTCGACGAACACGAGCACGACCAGCTGCCGCTGCGGCATGCCGATCGAGAGCAGGATGCCGAATTCCTTGAAGCGCTCGGTCACGGACATCAGCACCGTATTCAGAATGCCGAAGGCCACGATGACGATGAGTATGGCGAGCATGAGCATGCCACTGTAATTGTCAAGGTCTATTCCCTGCTTCATGTCGGGCATCACTTCCTGCCATGGCAGCACACGCACCTCCCTCATCGATGCGGTAGAACGGAGATCCTCCGCGACGTCATCTATGTCGTGAAGATCGTGCAGCGCAATCGCGACGACGGAAACACGTCCATGCATGGTCACCAGTTCCTGCAGGTCCTCGAATCCCATGAACACGGCGGCCCGGTCGAAATCCTGCATGCCGGTTTTGACGCTGCCCACGATGCGATATTTCATATTCCCCAGCGCTCCGTCATATCCCTGCGAAAGCAGCACGACGGTATCCCCGACCGACGCATTCAGGTTCTTCAGCAATGTTCGTCCCAGCACGATTTCAGATGCGTTCGCGGACGCGATCATCCTGCCCTCGCTGACCTTCTCATGCATGCGCGTCACGCTGCGCTCCTGGGCGGGATCGATGCCGAACAGCGCGGCGCCGAGCGAGTTCTGCCTGAAGCTTACCAGTCCGTCCCCGTAGATGCGCGGCGCATACCCGCGGATGCGGTCATCGGATTCGAGTGCCGCACCCATGGACGGGGTGAAACGAAAACTTTTGTGCAGGGAAGGATTGTCCTTGAATTCCGCATCCTGCAGCTGGATGAAACCGGAGAACAGGTTCAGTGCCCAGCTGATGTTCTGATCATAGGTGCCCAGCTGTATTCCTCGCATGACCAGCGAGAGAAAGGTGGCGAAAATGACAGCGGAGATGGTGATCAGCGTCCTCCGCCGGTTTCGCCACAGATTGCGCCAGGCCAGTTTCGTGAGCAGTTCCACGCTCAGTTCCCCCGTTCCAGTTCACGGAATGAAAACACGCGCTCGGGGATGGCAGCGTCGAAATCGACGTCTTCGATGATGAACTCGGTGCGATGTCCCTTTTTCACCTTGTTGTACATGGTCCATGTCGCGGGTATTTTCCGGCCGTCCATGGTCTTGAAATCACTGTACACCATGTATCGGACCAGCTTCCCCTTCTCGTCATAATACTGCGTCACGGACGGCAGGTAGTCCCCCTTCCTCACCCAGGTGTAGAGCCGTCCCCAGACCACGGCGGCATCGGGTTTCGGGGTGGAAGCGATTTTCCAGCATTCCGCACCGTTGAGTTCCTCTTCCGCGATGATGGCATGTGTGTAGTCGTCATTGAGACTGGACTCACGGGCGAGATCGTCATTCGTGAAATCCGAGCCGTTCCAGGACTGCAGCATCATAGAAGGCGGAATCTTGATGGTGGTCTCCGTCGTCTTCAGGTAATTCCACATCTCGTTGCCGATTTTCAGCCACTTGTTCCCCTCCTCCTTCCGCGGCGCGATGGTCTTGATCAAAGCCTTGTCCTCTTCGCCGTCCCACCAGTATTCCATCTTCATATTCCGGGAGTATTCCGGGGTGACGACATTCATCTCATAGGTCCCACGGCTCGTTTTTCCCT
Organism: uncultured Ignavibacteria bacterium; assembly: GCA_913060595.1. Taxonomy (GTDB): domain Bacteria; phylum Bacteroidota; class Ignavibacteria; order SZUA-365; family SZUA-365; genus BM516. The sequence continues at coordinate 190 of CAJXSA010000167.1, read as the reverse complement.
TCATGTTGTTTTCCGACCGTTCGATGATTTCATCCGCCGTCTGTGCCATGGCGCTTCCCGCCATCAGCACGGCCAGCATTGCGATCCATGCTGCTTTCATTGTTGTGCCTTCTGTTTATGCCAGCGATCCATGAGTGCCGCGTATTCTTTCTCGAAAAAAACCATGAGCTCCCTGATGCCGTACAGCCGC
>CAJXSA010000166.1 GCA_913060595.1 uncultured Ignavibacteria bacterium | reverse complement strand
ATTCTCCTGATCTGCAGGTTAGATTCTCCCAGATATCGAGCAGAATCATCGACGAGTGCCTCAAATGCGACGTTGTGCAGCACACCGTCTGGACAGAGGTACAGTGTACGGATAGACGGGAGGGTTTGCCGCAGCGCTCCGAATATGTACCGATAGATTATGTTCGCCTGGTGCATGCCATCCGACGTCGCACGGAGATACCCCGGTATCTGGCTGTTTTGATCAGCAGTGTGCAGGTCCGGGATGAGGTATGGCAGCAGTTCTTTCTCCTCGAACAATTCCACGTATTCCGGACTTTGCTGCATGCCCTGCTGAATGAGAATGGCTGCATAGAACACACTGTCCGTTTCCCTGAGCCCATCATAGTACTCATACCGCATGACATCCATCATGGCCTCTCCGGGCTGCAATGCACTCTCGATGGTGCGCCAGTCCACTGTGCTGAATATGACGGCGGAGTCGTTCTCAGGTGTGTTATGGGCTTTCGCGGTGCTGCCTCGTGCTGATTTCGTCCTGTTCTGTGACCGATCACGCATTTCACGAATGGCCTCGGCGAGAAAGCCCTTCCGAAACAGTTCTGTCTCGATAATTGCCGCTTCGACGTTTCTCCTCGGCAGATCCCACTTCCGCAGCATGCTGGGCAACAGTTGCAGCAGTGTGGAATATTTATGCCACTGCGTGATCAGAAGACTTTCATCCCGATGTGCAGCGGTACGCTCCAGGCCCCGAATCATTCCGCTGATGATGTCGTCGAGAAGTGGAAGTGCGGCGGAGAAATTTTTCATCACGACGTAGATTACGACGAGATTCAGGTTCAGCTCCCATTGGTACTGCCCGGGTACGTTCTCCAGATCAGCGAGGATGGCGCCTGATTCCTCGAGAAGGGTTCGTGCGGCAGGCCACTGACCGTTGTGGAAAGCATGGGCAGCCTGCACTTGCAGGCTTTTGGCATATGCGATGCTGTTATCACCGAACTCATCCTGTATTTTTTCGATGATTCGATCCCTGCCCTCCTCAGTGTCTTCCGCACTGAGGTGTTCCAACAGTATTTTCTGAATAAACTCGCGTGTGGACCGGTACTCTGCGCTTTCATCTCCAAGAACGTCGCCGAACAGCTCCAGAGCTCTGAGGGGGTGTCCTTCTGCCTCCTCATACCTGTCCAGTGCACGATATGCTGCCGCGAGCTTCACATGGATGCCGGCGATTGCGGCCTCCATACCGGATGGCATGGTGCGTCGCAGTTCCAGCGACTGGGAATATGACAGAAGCGCCTCGGAGAAGCGTTCTTGCATGAGGTGATCTGTTCCCAGCTTCTCCAGGAGTTCCGCTTTCAGAACTCTCAATGGCTGGATGTGTTCGCTCAATCTCTCCTTCAGAGAATCCGCTGTTCGCAGTGCGCGGTCGACAAACCCGAGGGCTTCTTGAAATTTCTCAACATGAATAAGCGCCTTCATGCTGTCGATGTACTGTGACAGCCTGGTCTCGGTAAAGAGAGCATTCACCTGCAGTGAATCCGCCAGTGCCCGGATTAGAGAGCAGTAGCGGCCTTGTGCGCGCTGACAGCGGGTCTGAAGTTCGTCGGTGAGCTGCTTCCAGGTGGTCCGGTTCGGCACGAGCATGCTGGCCTGCACCAACGGCTGCTGGAGGCTGTCTACGGGACCGTCAATCGCGTACACGGTCGCAAGAAGCATGTGTGGGAAAGGATGCCCGGGCTGCAGTCTCGTGGCATGATCAACTGCCCGGCGAGATTCTTCGAGTCGACGGACATCGAGTGCATTCAGGGCGTGGTACATATAGCCGGTAGCATGCGATGGGAAGCGTTCGTGATAGTCATCCCATTGTCGCAGGGCAAAGTCGATATCGTTCAGGCAAAGGAGGCTTCGCACAAGCCTCCTCGTGAGTTCCATTTGCAACAGCGTATCATCAGGGGCCAGCATGCTGCGCTCGCGCATGAGCCTGTCTGCCGCGCTGGAACAGTCAAGTGTGGACAGCAGTGAATCCAAATCCTGCAGCATGTCCCTGCCGTCCTGCGCGGTCGCGTGTGGCGTGAGGACGATACAGATCACGATGCTGGCGAGAATGGGAAGGAGCTTCAATGTGCAGGCACTCACGTCGGATGATGGAAATCGGTTTCCCGGGTGCTTTGAAGCGCACCACTGGAGATGATAGACTGCGAAGAAGACAATATGATGATATACTCCAAGATACTGGTCCCGATGCGTGCAACCAAGTTTTCCTGCCGGATTCGTTTTCTCTGAGCCGGATAGGTGAGCGGCTGGCCGTACCGGCGAAATATTTCCCCTTTCAACTGCAACATTCCGGCCTTCCACGTGTGTAACTGTTTGTCTGGATCACACTTGATTGCCTCCCTGTGTTTCTCGATCTTGTCGGGTATTAAGGAGTACCTGGTAGAATATCACTGGTCACATCGAGGTTTCGATTGAGCAAGGAACTGCGCAGCATGGACGACGAGCAACTCATGGACGAGTTCAACCAATGCAGCGACAGGGCTGTGCTCGTGCTCATTGAACGACACAAGGACAGTCTTTTCCGACACATCTACTATTTTCTCGGGATTGAACCTGAGAGAGCGAGGGATGTAATCCCTCAGCTCTGGAACGATACCAACAGCCGTCTCTTTACGAGAAAGGGCAGGTATAAACCAAGAGATAAGGCAAAGTTTTCGACATACTATTTCAAAATAGCCAGGAATCTGAGCTTGAATTACTTGCGTGATCAGAAGCGGAGGGCGAGGCTTTTTGATAGTAATGTGGAGATCGGGCTATCTAGTGACCCTATGGATAGTGGTTCGAAATGGTATGATCCACCAGATGACGATGTGTCGATAGATGAAGCTCTAGATTCTGGCATGCCTTTAGAACGCTTCAGCAAAGCGTACCGCAAGCTGACCGATCGTGAACAGTTCATGCTTCAGCTCTACTATTTCGAAGATCTGACCTATAAAGAAATTGCCCGTTTAACGGGGGTGAAAAATACGACCTGCCGGTCTCACGTGCACAGAGCGCGAGCGAAACTGCGAAAGATGATGGGTAGATCATGAGGATACGTAAGGACAGAGACGAGATGATATCTCATGAGGAAGAGGAACAGGATCGCGAGAGCCTGCGCGAACTCTTCACGCATGAACCGCCGAGTCCTCCGCCAAACCTCATGGAGGATTTTCAGCATCGAATCGAGGACCTGAAGACAGAACAGCGGCATGACTGGACATGGCTGGAGCGCATGCGTTCGGTTTTTCCATACTCACGAGGGAACTACCATCGAATCCTCGTCCCAGGACTTGCCGTTGCTGCGGCCGCTGTACTCGTCTTCATGGCTGTTTGGCTAATGGACGATTTGGGCATGCCGCCGGGTACTGAACTGGCATCGGAGCGTCCTGTCGGAGAGGAGGCACCCCGTCACCTGCCCGACACCGATACGACCATGACCGGGGAACAATCTGCGGAGTCGGTCCCGCCTACGACAGGGGTGACGAGAGCACTGGACAGTTGGTTGGATAGCCTGCTGGCCCGGATAACCACGCGGGAGGACCAGGATGAGCCACAGGCATTCGGGGTGACGGAATTGAAGCAACAGAGCATGGATTACTGGCTGCAGCGGCTGCGCAGCATCACACCGGAGGAGGATTTCCGAAAGGTCGATTTTGCATTGCATCGCGGACTTACGATTGACAGTCTTGATGCGGATCTGTTTTATGTGGCGGGTGGGGCCTATGAAATGCAGGGCCTGTTCCGCGATGCCGCAGCCTGTTTCCATCGTGCTTCGCTGTTGGGCCAGGAGGATGCTGCCGCGGCACTGAAGCGGCTGCTGAGACAGCACCCCATATCCTCATCAGAATAGGCCGTATCAGGGGAAATACAGGCAACCGGGAAGGCGAGGAAAGGCAACCACAATGTCCACAAAGGAAGCACAGAGTTCACAAAGAAAAATGAAAAAAATCCTTTGTGCCCTTTGTGCAAAACTCTGTGTACGCTGTGGTTGCCTTTCCCCACCCCGGTCTTTGGAAAACACCCATGCCCCTGATATATTTGAACTAATGTGAACCATACGTAAAACGCAGTACAGGACGATCGATGAATATTTTTGTGTGCGTCAGCCATGTGCCTGACACGACCACGAAAGTGCAGGTGGGAGGCGACGGAAAAGCGATTGATCCCGCGGGGGTCACGTACATTCTCAATCCCTACGACGAGTACGCCGTCGAGGCCGGACTGCAGCTCAAGGAAGCCCGCGGCGGGGAAGTGACCATCGTGTGCGTGGGACCGGATGCGGTCAAGGAAACCATCCGCAAGGGACTGGCCATGGGCGCCGACAAGGGCCTCCACGTGGTCGCCGCGGAGCCCCGCGACAGCTTCGGCACGGCGAAAGCCATCGCCGATGCGCTCAAGGATCGCGCGGCGGACGTGGTGTTCTGCGGCCGGCAGTCCATCGACTACGACGGCTGGCAGATGAGCGGTCTGCTCGGTGAGATGCTGAGCATTCCGTCGGTCTCCGTGGCCGCGAAGCTGGATATCGCCGAGGACGGCAGTTTCACCGCCGAACGCGACATCGAGGGCGGACAGGAAACGATCACCAGCAAGCTCCCGGCCGTGATTTCGGCCCAGAAAGGCCTCAACGAGCCCCGCTATCCCAAGCTGCAGGGCATCATGCAGGCCAAGCGCAAGCCCATCGAGGACGTCGAGCCGGTACCGTATGAAAACCGGGTGGAAGTGCTCGAAATGAGCAAACCGCCGATCAAGGAAGCTGGCAAAATCGTCGGCGAAGGCCCCGACGCCGTCAAAGAGCTCGTCCGCCTCCTCCACGAGGAAGCAAAAGTCATTTGATCTTGGGATCACCAAGACACAAAGACTCGAAGCCACCAAGAGATTTTGACAAATAGGAAGAGCGAAGGTTGCTTCACCTCTTTACCCCTTCACCTCTTCACGACTTTACACTTTACGATTTCTACGAACATTCAGATCTATAGACTATGAGCATCCTGGTAGTAACCGAACAACGAGACGGCAAGGTCAAGAAAGCCAGTTATGAGGCGGTGCGGACCGCGGCGAAGATCGCCGGTGAGATGGGCACCACGGTGACGGCGGTGCTGTTCGGCGCCGACGAAGCGGCGGCGAAGGGCATGGGCGGCTACGGCGCCGCGAAGACCCTGCATATCGCCGACGATCGCCTGAACCTCTACGCCAACGGCGCATACGTGAAAGCGGTGGCGCAGGCGGCGGAGAAGGAAGGGTCGGACGTGGTGATGATGCCCGCGACGGCCCTGGGCAAGGATCTCGCTCCGCGCCTGGCCGTGCGCATGGACGGTGCGGTCGCGCCGGACGTGACGGACATCAGCGTGGACGGCGGTGACATCACGGCCGTGCGCCCGGTGTACGCCGGCAAAGCCCTCATCAAGGTCAAAATTAACAGCGCGAAGAAAGTATTCACCCTGCGTCCTAACGTGTTCTCCGCCGGAGAAGCGGGCGGTGACGAGGCTGCCGTCGAAGCATTCGCGCCCGAGCTGGGCGATGAGGACTTCGTGACCAAATCCACGGGCACCTCCATCGCGAGCGGCAAGCTGGATGTCACCGAGGCGGTGAACATCGTGTCCGGCGGACGCGGCCTGCAGGGGCCTGAGCACTGGCAGCTGGTCGAAGGACTCGCCGAAGTTCTCGGCGCCGCCACGGGCGCATCCCGTGCCGTGGTCGACGCCGGCTGGCGTCCCCACGCCGAGCAGGTCGGCCAGACGGGCAAGACCGTCTCCCCGAACCTCTACGTGGCCCTCGGCATCAGCGGCGCCATCCAGCACCTCGCGGGCATGTCCTCGAGCAAGTGCATCGTCGCCGTGAACAAGGACAAAGACGCCCCCATCTTCCAGGTTGCCGACTACGGTATCGTGGGTGATGTGTTTGAAGTGGTGCCGGCGCTAACTGAGGAGTTGAAAAACCACATCGGAAGTTGAATCGTAAAGGGGTGAAGAGGTAAAGAGGTGAAGCAAGACGCCTCTTATCCACTTTACCTCTTCACCCCTTCACCTCTTCACGACATTATGAACAAAATCCGCGTCGAAATACTCGGTCTCTCCACATCCACCTCTTCGGGGGGCGCGTATGCGCTCATCCTGCGGGAGGTGGAGGGTGCGCGGCGGCTGCCGATAATCATCGGGGCCTTCGAGGCGCAGGCCATTGCGCTGGAGATCGAGGGCATCAAGCCCCCGCGGCCGATGACGCATGATCTGTTCAAGGACGTGGTGGACACGCTCGGCTACAACATCACCGAAGTGACCATCACCGAGCTGAAAGAAGGCACGTTCTATGCCCGCCTGAGCATAGACACGGCCGTCGGCGACGAGGTGGACTCGCGTCCCTCCGACGCCATCGCCCTCGCTGTACGCTACAACATCCCCATCTTCGTCAGCGACGAGGTGCTCGCAGAGGCCGGTTTCACACCGGAGGGCGAGGATCTCGGCGAAGCCGTGAACGCGGACACCTACGTGGAGCCGCGGGAAAAGAAGCTCAACGAGCTGAAGGACAAGATGGAGGAAGCGATACAGAAGGAGGATTACGAGCTGGCCGCGCGGCTGCGGGATGAGATCCTGCGCCTGCAGAGTGGTGATTGAAGATTCTTGTGCAGCACGAAGGCACAAAGGCACGAAGTCACGAAGGGACTTCAATAACGACTCCTTCGTTGACCTCGGGATGTTTGGACAGAGGTTCATACTTTCGCAATTTGGATGCTTTATGAATAGATGTTCTCCGCGGGCTGGGAAGGTGAGTGGAGGAGCAAAGGAGCTGCGGACATCGACGGCGGGGAAGGATATTCTGCCGTTCGCGCAGCGCGCTCAAGCCCGGAGAACACGACAAGTTTAAGGAACACCGCGGCGGTCGAAGTATGACCCGATGCGGTGTTCTTTCCATATAGACCCCCGCTCCTTTTCGAAAGAGGAGTCACCGGTGGGGTACATTCGCATGCCGCTTCATCCCAGAATGGGACTGAATTGGCGGAGCCGTACCTACCCAGATGCTCGCACCAAGCGAGTGAGAATAAGGAACAACGAAGGAAACGAAGTGAACGAAGGTTTTTTCAGGCACCGAGCAGCTCGGTCGCAATACTATCCTTCGCTCCCTTCGTTGTCTTCGTTGTTCAAACTGGTTGCCCCCCGATGACAGCAGGCACACGGAAATGGCGCGTCCTGTACGTCCGCCCCAGGTGGGAGAAGAAGGTGGAGGCCCAGCTGACGGAGAAGGGCATAGAGAATTTCCTGCCGCTGCGGGAGGAGGTGCGGATCTGGAGCGACCGGAAGAAGAAAGTCATCGTGCCGCTGTTCCCGGGCTATCTCTTCGTGCACTGTGACGAGCGTGAGCGCATCGCGGCGTTTGACGTTGCGGGAGCCATGAAATATGTGCACTTTTCCGGGGTGCTTGCAGAAGTGCGGCAGGACGTCATCAATAGTCTACGCCTGGCCGTGGCCAACGCTGAGGACCTCGTGGTCACCTCACAGCGCCTCGAACCTGGCACCCCAGTTCGCGTTATCCACGGTCCACTCACCGGCATGCACGGCCGCATGGTAGAATACCGCGGTGAAAAGCGCGTGGCGGTGACCATTGAGTCCATACAGCAGTCGCTGATCGTGGAGGTGGGGATGGGGGAAATTATAGCAAATTGACCAATAACTGATCCAATCAGACAATGAAAAAAGCACTCATCACCGGCATCACCGGACAGGACGGCAGCTATCTTGCGGAACTGCTTCTTGAGAAGGGGTATGAGGTACACGGCATCGTGCGCCGCGTGGCCATCGAAGCCCCGACTCAGCGACTGGGCCGCATTCAACATCTGCTGAATGACATACACATTCACCCTGCATCGCTTGAGAGCTACCCTAGCCTCTTTAAGGTCGTGAGAGACATCGAACCCGACGAATGCTATCACCTGGCCGCACAGAGTTTTGTGAGCTATTCGTTCGAGGACGAATTCTCGACGTTCAACACGAACATCAACGGCACACATTATTTGCTGTCCTCCATCAAGGAGAATGCCCCGGAATGCCGCTTCTATTTCGCTGGATCCAGCGAGATGTTCGGCAAGGTGCGCGAAACACCGCAGAACGAGGACACTCCCTTCCACCCGCGCAGCGCATATGGCATCACCAAGGTGGCCGGTTTCGACCTGACCCGGAATTACCGTGAGGCATACGGTCTGAAAGCCGCCAGCGGTATCTTGTACAAT
>CAJXSA010000165.1 GCA_913060595.1 uncultured Ignavibacteria bacterium | reverse complement strand
GGACCGGACCTCCCGGCGGAGGAAATCGCGGCGTCCGCCCGCGACACCGATGCGACTGCCGTTCTGCTCAGCGTCGTGTATCCTCCCGACGATCCGCGCATACACAGCGAGCTGTCAAGCCTCGCCGACATGCTGCTGCCCGGTGTTTCCGTCGTGGTCGGCGGACGCTCCGCTCCCGGGTATCGCGATACCATCGACCGCATCGACGGCTGCCTGCTCGAGTCAATGGATCATCTCTGGGACTGGCTCGACCGCCGCAGGACCGCGGACACGGGGTGCCTGGCCTGACGAAGGCAGTTGATGTAACTTCCAGCCGGTCCTGGTGTCCTTGAGGTGTGCCCGCAAACAGAAGCATTCACTTTGAGGTCACCATGCGCCTGTCCCGTCAGATCATCGTGCTGCTTGTCTTTCCCCTCATCACCATGTCCTGCAGTGACGATCCGCCAAACGATCCGTCCGGTGATCCCGTCGCTTCGCTCTTCGACCGCCCGAATCCCACGCCGGGCATAAGCGACCAGGACGTCTGGGATGCTGCCTACGGGGGCGCGCGCGTACCCACGGGATTCTACTCCGAAGAACTCGACGGCTCTCTGTACTATATGAACACGATCAGCATCACACCACTTGAGGAGCGCGTAAACGCATGGTACGAGCTCTGCACCGAGGACGCCACCCAGGCGAGAACCTGGAGCGATCTCACCAGCGAGTACGGGAGTGGCTCCGACAGCGTGGTTACCACGCATGCGACGGAGAAATACTTCGATATCCTGCGCAGCGACGGACGCATCCAGGTTCATTACCGCGCGCACCGCTGCAGCTATCTCGACCAGTCCGCGGTCGACCGCTTCAACCTCGGCACTTTCCGGGGTTTTTTCATGCAGCGGCCGGTGACGCCGGGCGCCGTCGGTGAACTCGTGGAGTATCTCTGGTTCATTCGGCACGACAGGATCGGGGGGCAGTCCGTGCTCCGCAGCACGCCGATATCCGGCGGAGGTACCATGCGGCATGAACTGATCACCCTGCATCTCATGATCGGGGACTGGAATGTAAAGGACGTCATTCGCATCGAGCGGGAGCTGTATTCCGTCGATGCCGCAACGGGAGAGCTTCAAGTGCAGACGACGCTGCTCGAGGAATTTACGGGGACACAGCGGTAAATACCCGAACCCCCCGCACCGCGACGCGGAACGGGGGGCTCACCACCAGAGCAGGTGCTTCGATGCTGCAGGGCGCGACCGAAACGGTGCGCCGCTGATTCAGCGCCGTCCGCCGCGTTCCCGCGGGGAGTCGACGATGTCCTTGAGAAGTTCGGGGGAAATGAACTGTGCTTCGTAGCTGCCGCCGTTCGCCGTGACCTGGCCGTAGAAGGCGCGCATGTGATTGCGTGATCCGCGTGTCAGGTTGTCGTAGACGAAGAGGATGTCTTCCGCATCCGTTTCTTCACTCAGATCCATCAAATCCTTGATGTCCAGGTCCTCGATGGTCGCGCCGACCTTGAGTGCGTCGAGCAGACTCGCTGCGCCGGTTGTCGTGAGCTGCGTGTACAGGTCCGCGAGATGCGCATCGGAGAACACGCCGCGCTCGTCGGAAACGATGGGATCCTCGATGCCGTACTTGTCCAACAGGGTCTTCATCGCAGACATGTGCCGGGCTTCACTTCTTGCTATGTTCTCGAAAATGCGCAGGCCATACAGATCATGGAAATACAGGTACACGTCGCGTGCGAGCTTCTCTTCCTCGCGCATGAGCACGAGTCCGGCGATTTCTTCATCGCTGAGATCGGCCGCGGACATCGCGGTAATCTCATTCTGCATGGTGGTAAACGCGGCCGCTTCGTCGTTCATCGGGCTGGCGGGTCCCATGCCGTTGTCGGCTTCGCAGGCGCTGACGGAAAAGAGCAGTAAAAAGGCGGCAAACAGGTGGATGGATTTCATGACGGTTCTCCTTCTATATGATGTTTCATGTTGCGTTCCATTCTGCGTATGGTGGTACCACAACCGTGCCAATCTCCAGTCTCGTCCTCCTGCGTAAAAAACGACGTTGCATATCCGCATGATGAGAGGGATTCGACAAATGTGTCCCGCGCGCGGCAAATATTGTCGATCATTGCCCGGGCTCGGTGCAAAAATTTATGCCGCCGCAACCGGGGGGAGGCGCGTTCGTATAGCGGGACACATCCAAACAGAGGAGTGTCTCATGAGATTATCGATTACCGTGTTTCTTGCGCTGTTGATGCTCGCGTCGGCTGCGGCTGCCACATCCACGGGCAATGACGCAGAAAAGGGAATACATATCAGGGGTGTCGTCGTCGACGCCGCAACACAGAAACCGCTGGTATACGCGAACATCGTCCTGCGGAAGGAGGGCATGGGGGAAGTCGCCGCGGCGACGTACAGCGGGGAAACCGGTGAGTTCCTGCTCCCGGGCCTCGCGGTGGGACGATACGAACTGACCGTCAGCTATGTCGGGTACACGGCAACAACGGTTTCAGGACTGGAAATCAATGCCGAGACGAAGCAGCTGGACGTCGGCACCGTCGCGCTGGCTGAAAAAGCGGTCGACGTCGGCGCGGTCACCGTGGAAGCCGACCGTCCCACCGAGGAATTCCATCTCGACAAAAAAGTAATCAATGTGGGCAAGAGCCTGCAGAACCGCGGCGGCAGCGCGCTGGACGTGCTGCGCGATCAGCCCTCTGTGCGCGTGGACGCCAACGACGAGGTGACGCTGCGCGGCAGCTCCAATTTCACCGTGCTGGTCAACGGCCGGCCCTATCCCTTCCAGGGGTCCGACGCCCTCCGGCAGCTGCCCGCCAACCTCATCGAAAGCATTGAACTGATCACCAATCCCTCCGCCAAGTACGAAGCCGAAGGCTCCGCCGGCATCATCAACGTCGTACTGCGCAGGGAAAATAATTACAGCAGCAGCGCCATCGTGAATATCGGCGCCGGAACGCGCGACAAGTACAACACCGACGCAACGGTGTCGATGAACATGGGTGCGACGAAGCTGACCGGGGGTGTGGACTACCGGCGTAACGCCTATCACCAGGTGCAGGACGTCGATCGTCGCACCTTCACGCCGGAGGGAGAGATTACCAATGAGACAGACCTGCGTCGCCGGGACATCCGTGACCAGTACTCGCTGCGGCTCGGCCTCGAGCACGCGATCGACGAACAGCATACCGTTTCTCTCAACGGCAGTGGCGGACAGGTGAAAATCCCGCGGAGCTTCTCCTTCGACGTGCACAATGTCTCGCCACTCACGGACCAGTACCAGAAAATCAGCAACAGCTTCGATCTCACCGCCAATTTTTTCAACGGGACGGCGTTCTACGAGTACCAGATCGAACCGGAGAAAAGCAGTTTCACCGCGGAAGCGGTGTACACCCGCGTGCTGCTTCCATATGCGCAGGTGACGCGCGAGTACGATTCCGATCCCACCTTCACCACGCGCAGCGAACAGCCGTACTCCACGCAGCTGGATTCCGATGCGCACCGCCACGAGGCGCGGGTGAAAATGAATTACAAGGACAAGCTGACGGAGCACAGCACGCTCGAGACCGGTGTGCAGTCGAACTATTCCATCCGCGCATACGACGTCACGAGCAGCGTGTACGACTGGTCGCAGCAGTCCTGGCTGTGCGATGCGCAGCTGAGTAACGTGTTCGATCTGAGCAACTACGTGCATGCGGCTTTCGTCACGTACGCCGATAAACTCCTTGATTTCCAGTATCAGCTGGGCATGCGCGCGGAGTACATGGACCGTCTGCTCGAGCAGAAAACCCTTGGCGCGGATTACGCATACGACAAACTGGACTGGTTTCCGAGCTTCAGTATTGCGCGCGGCTTCGGCATGCATCAGCTGCAGTTCAGCTACAGCCGCCGCATCAACCGACCGAATGAAAACCTGCTGAATCCCTTCCCCTTTTATAACGACACCTATCTCTCCACTGCCGGCAATCCGCGGCTGCTCCCCGAGTACACGCATTCGATGGAGCTGAATTATCAGAAGATGTTCTCCGGCGTGTACGTGTCGGTGCAGACGTACGCCCGCCTGTCGACCAACACCGTATGGCAGGCGCAGTCCGTCACCGACGACGGCAAGATGAACATCACTTTCGGCAACTTCGCGGAGACGTCGAACATGGGCGCGGAGTTCAGCGCCAGCTATCGTCCCTGGCGATGGTTGCGTCTCGATCCGAATCTGAACCTGTTCAACAATGCTGTGAAAGGGTCCGCGTTCGGCAGGGATATCGACCAGCAGGCGTTTACATGGACCGGCCGCCTCAGCGCGGTCTTCACCATTTCGCCCACGACGCGTCTGCAGATCATGGGCATGTACCTGAGCGAGCAGATCGGACCGCAGAGCACCACCGACCCGTTGTTTTATCTGAGCGTTACCGCGCGGCAGGATCTGTTCGATCGCATGCTTTCCGTGACGCTGCAGGCGCGCAACCTGCTCGAGACCGCGTATTACAACGTGGCGTCCGTGGGAACGAACTTCGCGAACAGCTTCGTGGTGAAACCGGAGGTGCCCGTGGTCAACCTCACGCTGACCTGGAATTTCAACAACTATCAGCCCACACGCCGCAGGGGCGGCGAGGTGGACGTCAACGTGGGTATCTGATTCCCCCCTATTGAATCGAGCGGAGCACGTCGTCGGTCAGTCGGATTTCCCGGCTGACGACGACGTTGTTCTCGTCATCCGCGAGAATGACGGAGTACGATCCGGGCTGCATGTCATCGGCGGGGACGTACGTGTACGTGTACGTTTTCTCTTCGAACGCGCCTTCATGAAAGCGCTTGAGGATTTCGCCCTCGCCGTCGATGAGCAGCAGCCTGCCCGTCAGTTCCTTCTTCACCGTGAGTGTGATCTGCGTGCGCGTATCCCGCTGCAGCACGGCGGGACGAGCCGTGAGGGTAAACAGTTCCGCGGAGAGCGGCGCTGTCCGCGCTTCCGCCACGTCGGCATTTGCATCGAGCATGACAGGGGTACTTGCCTCCTGCTTCCCGCAGCCCGCAAGACAGAGGACGGCGCAGAGAATGAGCATGGTGCGCATCGGTTTGTCTCCTCTTCTGAATGGATAGCAGATGGAAAGTTCCGTTATTCCCCTGACGATGTCAAGGGTGAAGAACGGACACATGGGTGAAGGCTGAACCATCGCCGCCCGCTTCTTTACGAATGGGGCATGTACGTTCCGCAACGCGACACAAATTGACATTGCTGTGCTCGCCGCGTATGTTCAGGAGTATAGTATCGGAAACAGTCGCTGGAGGAGGAAATGAGGCTCACGTCCTGTTTTGCCGTCATGATGGTGTTTCTGCTGTGTCCGCCGGGGAGCGTCGCACAGGAGGAAGGTGTTCCCGCGCGCGACTACGCGCGCGTCCCGCACTGGATGTTTCCCTCGGCCACGCTCGACGAGGGTGTGATACGCATATGGAACAACGACACGCTGCTCTGCGACATCGAAATGCTCACGGCCTTCGTGGCTGGTGAGGAATTCATAGTCTCACATCGTGATCTCTACCGCCTGTCCACCCGCTACTGGTACGAGACGGAGGAGAACGGTGTATTGACCAGGCATCGCCAGCTGCGGCCGGTCATCACCGTACCGCTGCGCACGTTCTTTCTTCCGGAGGATCCGCAGAGAAAGAGTTTTCTCTACACCACGGCGAGGCCGGATTCCCTCTATATGGTGGGTGTCAATAAAAACGGTGACTGGTTTTTCCAGCGCATGCAGCTCGGGCAAGACGATCTGTACGTCCCGGTGTCATGGTATTACCAGAAGCGCACCGGCGCGGTGTACTGCAGTCCCCCCGACCATCCGAAACCGTGGAAGTACATAGAGAAACGCAGCCGCGATCTCTGAGCGCCGTCCCGGACCGCCTGTAAAAAGGACAGCCCCGCCGAGGCGGGGCTGTGTCGTATCGGGATGCTGCTGTACTTATCGCATGATCACCAGGGGACGAATCACCTGCTGATCGCCGGAGGAGAGCTTCAGGTAATACGTGCCCGCGGGGAGATGGGCGGTGGAGTACTGCAGGCTGCGCAGTCCGCGGTGCCGCAGTCCCTCGTCGAGCACGCCCACGAGCTTGCCGACCCGGTCGTAGAGCTCGAGACGGACGTCGAGGTCGCTGCCCAGGCGGTAATTGATGGTCGCAGCGTCGCGTGCGGGACTCGGGAAGTACTGCAGCAGCTGGAAGTCGCCCGGCGCGGGGGCCGCGCCACTGCCGCGGATGGACAGCACCGGCGTGGTGATGCGCACGGTGTCGGTGCCGAGTGCCGCACCGTTCTCGTCGTAGGAGATCCAGCGAATCACCGGCGGCCCACCCACCGTCGTGTCATGCGCGACGACGAGATTGAAGTAGTCCGAAAGCGCGTTCGGGGCCACGGGGGTTTCGAAGCTGAACAGCGCTTCCTTCCGTCCCTGTTCGTAGCCGTCGAGGCGGGCGTCGCCCGTGGCGAGAGCGGTGCCCTCCCAGTGATCGCCCGATCCGGCGATGATCACCGTCGAATCGCTCTCGGCCTGCACGGAAATCCACTTGACGGATTGCGTGCCGCTGGTATTCTCCAGGCGCAGCCGGTTGGCATACACCTTCTTGTCGATACCGGTGGTGGAAACAACTCCGCCGCCCACGGTGGGTGGTGAGGCGTCCCAGGGACCGTAACTGTAAAGGCAGCTGTCCCCGTCGGCGTGATGGATGACGAGATTGATGTTCCCCGTCCAGCCCGAGGTGTAGTCGATGCCGAGATTGAACTTCACCTGCGTGTTTGCGCTGATGAAGCCGGTGATCGGTATGCGCGTGTAGGGTACGGACCAGGCCGTGGGCACGAAGTCCACCGACAGCGCGCCGCCCTGCAGGAAGGAGGGTGCGGGCACCGGGGTGATGTCGATATGCGTGATCGGCGAGGATGGCACCTTGGTGTTCTGCACGATGAAGGTGCGGCCCGAGAGGTCGAGTCCGGTGAAGAGGAAGGGCTTGACCTTCACCTTGTCGCACTTGATCGGCTCCTGCTGCTCTTCCTTGCAGGTGTATTCGAAGCGCAGCACGCAGCTGTCCTTCTGTCCGTGATGCACGACCAGCGTCATGGTGACCGTGCCGCCCGGAGTGGACGGTGTTGCCTGCATGCTCAATCCCAGGCTGCCGGCGCAGGGCGGACTGTAGTTCAGCACGCCAGAGGTCGTGCCCGGGGTCACGGGCGCGGTCGGCGCGCAGGGTGCGGTGGTGAGCATGTCTATCGTTCCGCCGCTGAGCGTCCAGCTGATGGACGTGATCGGCGAGCCCACGGCGTTGACGATGGTCACGTCGTACTCGCAGCACTCTTCGTCCAGCATGCCGTTGATCAGCGAGTCGCACGGATGCTCGTCGTCGCAGGGCGGCAGATCGAAGCAGATGCTGTCGCAGAGCACCCGCTGGTTCTGGAAGATGTACCCGTAGCGGATGCACACCACGTTGTCCGTCGGGGGCGTGTCGGTAAACGACAGCGTCGTCGTGCTCGCGCCCGGCGCGACGGAAAGCGCGGACGGCGTCAGCGTACCGGCGTCGGTCTCGAACCACATCAGCACCGGGCTGCTTCCCGTATTGCTGAGGGAGAGGTCGACGTCGTACGTGCAGTTGCCTGTCGCGTCGACGCCGGTGGAGGTGGCCGAGGCTTGCTTGACCGACAGCGAGTCGCAGGGATCCTCTGGCTCATCGCAGGGCGGCAGGTCGAAACAGATGCTGTCGCAGAGCAGGCGCTGCTGCTGTGCGAATATGCCGTAACGGATGCAGACGAAATTGTCCGCGGGCGCCGTGTCGGTGAAGGTCAGCGTCTGCGTGCTCGTTCCCACTGGCAGGGTGAGCGTCGGCGGGGCCACGCTGCCCTGATCGGAATCGAACCAGCCGATGATGGGGGAGGACGTGGGATTGGTCACGGACAGCACGACGGTGTACGTGCACTCACCCACGGCGTTGACGCCCGCGGAGGCGAGGGAATCGAGCTTCACGGTGTAACAGGTGTCCTTGCCGCCGGTCTGCTCGCTGATATGCACGCAGGCCGGACCCGATTCCAGCGCGCCGGTCTGCTGATCGCTGATCACACTGCTGTTGATCAGGTGCCGCA
Source organism: uncultured Ignavibacteria bacterium (assembly GCA_913060595.1). Taxonomy (GTDB): domain Bacteria; phylum Bacteroidota; class Ignavibacteria; order SZUA-365; family SZUA-365; genus BM516. The sequence continues at coordinate 129 of CAJXSA010000165.1, read as the reverse complement.
CGGCGCCATTGGCCGCGAACGTGTTGCAGGCGCTGTCCGCTTCCGTGGCGGACGCGGGCACGTTGACGGCGAACACCGCCGAGGCGGTGCTGCCCGCGCCGAGAGGGGCGGAGCCGAAGTACCAGCCCA
>CAJXSA010000164.1 GCA_913060595.1 uncultured Ignavibacteria bacterium | reverse complement strand
GATCATGGCTATCGGTGTTCGCGGTGGTATCGCCTCACCTGCGGAGCGAGGAATCAGGCAGCCACTCGCTTCATGCAGGACTTCGTGACCAATGGTCCAGCACAGACGCCGTCCAACCCCACGGCACGCCATTCTCCCTGTGACGGCGCGGCATTGGAGATTTTCCTGTCAGGTATTGTTGAATAAATATGATATAGAAAAAAATGCCGCCGAAGTCAAGCGCGACTCCCTCACCAGCGCAATAAATCTGCGGAACACTGCAGCTGAACAACCAGCACGCCGTCGTCAAATTGCGTGGCACCGTACCATTTCACTTCCGTCCCGAAGCGGAAGCCCTTCCACTCCCCCGCTGTCCACATCGCCGCGGCCATCCAGCCCTGGCTGAACGCGGTCACGTCCACCGTACTGCCGAATGAGGATGCGTGCGAACGCACGAAGTATCCGCCCGTCCCTGCGAACAGTTCCAGCGAAGGAAGCACAGGCATGGAGAAAACGAGGAGCAGGGGGACGGCGGACAGGGAGAGCGATACATCCGTGGTCCCGAAACTGGTCTCCACGGCGTCGACGGAGTAGTGGTAGAAACGGCTCCAGCCGCTCTCGATCCCCACCCTGAGCCGATGGTCGGGATGCCACATCAGCCGCAGGTTCGCGCTTACCCCGGAGCGCGCAATGTCTGTCGGCGCTTCCACATCGTAGAGGTAATGCGAATACCCGGCCCCACCCGTGACGGCCAGAGCGAAATCACCCTCTCCTCTTTCCTGCGCACGCAGCGGAGCAGAGAGCTGCAGCAATGCGATGATCATTATCAGCGTGTATCGCGTCATTGTGTGTAGTAGGAAAATGCCACGAGTGCAGGGTAGTTGGTGAGTATGCCGTCGAAATTTCCTTCCCGCAGGAAGGTCTCGATATACGCAGCTTCGTCAAGTGTCCAGACAAGCACCTGCCGACCCTCGGCCTGCATCTGTGCGACGGCGCCCGGCTGTGTCCCGAGCGTCCAGCGTGGCGCCCAGATCTCGGCATGTGTCCTTCGCACCGCATCGACATCAAGCTCACAGAGAACGTGCGCCGAGGCATAATCCGGGAGGGAGAGCAGCTCGTTGACCTTGTCTTCGTCCGGCAGTCCGAGAACGATGGTCAGGTCTCTGCCGAACAAACGCGCGCTGTCTTCGTAGTTGCGCTGAAGCTCCTTCAGCTGCGCCAACGGCACCGTCGCCTTGCTGTCGAGCCAGACGAAGCGGAGATCGGTCTGGCGCAGTATGGTGGCGAGCATGCGCTTGAGCGTCGGGATTTTCTCTCCATTCCTGAGGCGGACAAAACTTTCGAGCTGGGCGATGGTATAATCACGTACGGAACCCACCAGGCCCGATTTCTGCGTGAGACGAAGATTTATCTGCTCGTCGTGATAAATGACCGGAACACCGTCTTTCGTCATCTGAACGTCGATTTCGACACCGTTGGCACCAAAGCGCTCTGCGATGCGAACCAGTTCTGCAGAGTTTTCCGAAGCCGGGAGACGGTCCGAGTTGCGTCCCCCCGCACGGTGCGCGAGAATCAGAAACGGTTTCGCGTCTTCGTGCAGGGGACGATCGTAGGTAAGCAATACCGGACGGCCACCCTGTCCGCCCGCACCGCTGAAACTGCCGTCAATCAGCACTTCTCCGCGGCGTGGCCTCTGCCCGCGCTGCAGCAGCGCTCCCCCGTGCGCGGCATCGATGGCAAGACGCAGCACCCCGGTTTCCACGCTGACCTGCCGGCGCCAGTACCCGGCGATCTGCAGGGATGAATCCAGCGCGCCGGCGTCGAGGAAACAGTAGACGGCACCCCTTCCCGCGAAGAGGGAGAGCCCTCTCCCGGCGAACCTGAGCACGACCTCGTCCCCGAAGAACTGCGCGCCTTCCTGCACGGTATACACACCCTCCATCGCACGCATCGTCTCCGCCATGACCTGCGGCAGCGAGGCGACACTCCCGCCGGGATCGTAATCAGGGATGAGCACGGCGGTTTCCTCCTCCCCGCACGCAGACAGGAGGGACGCGGCAGCAAGCAAGATGATCAGCCGTCTCACAGCAGCACCCCGAGTATCAGTTCCGAGAACAGCAGCCTGCGTTCGAATGTGGAGAAGGCGAACCAGGACTGGTAGTGAAACTCCGTCACGGACAGACGCACGCCGAGCGCGACATGAGTTGCACCCCAGAACGGCTGCTCGAGCACAGCGGTGACTGCGCCGCCGGCAAGCCTGTTGCCCGTATTCCGGATTTCATTTTCGCCGGCGAAGCTCCGCATGGCCTGTATCCATATGGCCTCCGCGCGCAGACTGAGCAGGACATCCCCGAAATCGTATCCGAGCGAAAGCTGCGGATAATGCGTCCAGCCGTTCCCGCGGTTGTCGAATCCTTCGAAATCCACCGAACCGAACCAGAAGCCGATGTCATATCCAAGACCGACGCCAAACGCACCGAGCCGCTGCGACCACGTGGCGCCGAGACGAAAATGATTCGTCACGTACTGCAGCACCGCCTGTCCGCGCAGTCCGGTCTGCCCGGGCAGGCCGAGCACCACCGCACAGTCGAGTGACGGGGCCTTGTTGATTTCCTCTTCGACGATGTCCACGGGGAGAGTAAGAAGGCGAAGCCCCGCGATGGCCCGCATTTCCCCGGCGCCGAGGGGTGCCGGAAAATGCAGCCACGGACGCATTGATTCCGTCTGTGCGCGGAGAGGCAGTGCCATGATCAGCAGCAGCAAGGGCAGCATGATGTGCGCTCGCACTATGGACCGTTTTCTGCTGTTGCGCGGAATGGTGATGTCCTTCCTCGTTTTCATTTCATCTAGAATAACAACTTCCACTGCGGGAATCTAGCGATCCGTCGGGAAATCCGGCGCCAGGATACACGCTTCATCCTTCCTTCTTCTTCCGCCATTCTGTATTATTCATCTTTCGTATCACATGTCCCGAGCAACAATGGAACGTTTTTTCATACTGGACGGAATGGCCATCGCCTACCGGGCGTATTTCGCGTTTATCAACCGCCCGCTCATAAACTCGAAAGGCGTCAACACCAGCGCCATTTTCGGCTTCGTCAACACGCTTGATAAAATCCTTGCCGACGAGAAGCCTGAGCACATCGCCGTGGCGTTTGACACGGCGAAACCAACGTTTCGGCACGAACGCTTCCCGGAATACAAGGCGACACGGGAAAAAATGCCGGAGGACATGGTCGAACAGCTCCCGTACCTGAAAAAAGTCGTGGAAGCATACCGCATACCCGTCCTGGAGCTTCCCGGCTGGGAAGCCGACGACATCATCGGCACGCTTGCCCGGCGCGGGGAGAAGGAAAACCTGGCGTGCTACCTGGTGACGCCGGACAAGGACTTCATGCAGCTGGTGACGGAAAAGGTCAAACTTTTCCGTCCCGGAAAGGCGGGCGACAGCTACGACATCATCGATACCGACGGAGTGCGCGAGAAATTCGGCGTCACTCCCGCACAGGTCATCGACGTCCTTGGCCTGATGGGCGACCAGTCGGACAATATTCCCGGCGTGCGCGGCATCGGTGAAAAAACCGCCATCCCGCTGGTTCAGCAGTTCGGTTCCATCCCCGCCATCTACGAGCATCTCGACGAGATCGCGAAAAAAGGCGTGCGCAGCAAGCTCGAAGAGCAGCGCGAGCAGGCCATGCTCTCGCGAGAACTGGTGACCATCGACACGGATGCCCCGGTGGAAGTCGACCCGATGGAACTTCGCTATGCGGAAAAAGACGTGGAAGGCCTCCGCGAACTGTTCACCGAACTCGAGCTCAAGCGCTTCCTCGACCGGCTCGACGAAGAGACGGACAGCGGCGGAGGCAGTGGCGCGGGTGTGCAGGATATCGAGAGCGTCGCGCACGAATACGTCACTGTGACCGATACAGCCGGACTGCTGGCGATGGTCGAGGAGATCGCAGGCTGCGACGAATTCTGCTTCGACACCGAAACCAGCGGCACCAATCCCCTGCTGTCCGATCTGGTCGGGATGTCTTTTGCCGTCCGCCCGCATCATGCATGGTATGTGCCTGTCAACGGCAGCATGCCGGTGGAGCAAGTCATCGAGGCCGTGCGGCCCCTGTTCTCCGGCGGGCAGACTGTCATCGGTCAGAATCTGAAGTTCGATCTCCTCGTGCTCCGCAAACACGGCATTCGCAGCGCACAGCCGCTGTACGATACCATGCTCTCGGCCTACATCCACCGTCCGGAAGGCGACCATTCGATGGATGCACTCGCGATCCAGCATCTCAACTATCGTCCTGTTTCCATCACCACGCTCATCGGGAAAGGCCGTGAACAGAAATCCATGGCGGACATCCCCGTCGACGACGTGGCCCCGTACGCGGCCGAAGACGCTGACGTCACCCTGCAGCTCGCCGCCGCCCTGCGCGCAGAGATTTCGGAAACCGGTCAGGAGCAGCTGCTGGCGGACGTGGAGTTTCCCCTCGTCCATGTTCTGACAGAGATGGAGTACCGGGGTGTGAAAATCGACACGGAGATTCTCGGTGACATTTCCGCGGAAATGGAACAACAGATAGAAAAAGCGACGGGAGAAATTCACGCGATGGCGGGTGAGGAATTCAACATCAATTCGACCAAACAGCTCGGAGGAGTGCTGTTCGAAACACTGGGACTGCCGGCCCGGAAGAAAACGAAGACCGGATATTCCACGGACGTCTCGGTGCTCGAATCGCTGCTCGGCACGCATCCCATCATCGAGGAAATCCTGCGCTACCGGCAGCTGACGAAGCTGAAATCCACCTATGTCGACGCTCTTCCGCGGCTGATACACCCGGATACGGGCCGCGTGCACACCTCCTACAACCAGGCGGTGGCCGCCACAGGACGCCTCAGTTCCACCGATCCGAACCTGCAGAACATCCCGATCCGCACGGAGGCGGGACGAGAAATCCGACGCGCATTCGTTCCCGGCGACGACGACGCGCTGCTGCTCTCCGCAGACTATTCGCAGATAGAGCTGCGGCTCGCGGCGGAAGTCTCCGGTGATGAGGGAATGATCGAGGCCTTCGCATCCGGCGAGGATATTCACCGCAGCACCGCGATGCGCCTGTTCGACGTTCCTGGAGAGGACGTGACACCCGACCAGCGCCGCATGGCGAAAACCACGAATTTCGGCATTCTCTACGGCATCAGCGCCTTCGGGCTCGCACAGCGTCTCGGCATCGACAACAACGACGCCAAAGACCTGATCGATCGATACTTCGAGAAATACCCGCGCATCAATGACTACATCACGCGCACCATCGCCTTCGCCAAGGATCACGGCTATGTGGAAACCATGCTCGGACGGCGACGCTACATCCCGGATATCAACACGAAAAACCGCAACGTGCGCATGTTCGCCGAGCGGACGGCCATCAATGCCCCGATACAGGGCAGCGCCGCCGACATGATCAAGATCGCCATGATCCGCATCGCCGCGGAACTCCGCCGTCGCGAACTGAAGACCAGCATGATCATGCAGGTGCATGATGAACTGGTGTTCGAAGTCCCGCACGGGGAAGTCGATGAGGTGCGTACGCTCGTCATCGACGGCATGCGCCGCGCGCTCGACCTCCGCGTCCCCATTGAGGTGGAAGCCGGAACGGGACGCACCTGGCTGGAGGCGCATTGATGCATCCCCGCAACCGCCTCCTGGTCATCATTTTCCTGCTGGCAATGTCGATCGTTTTCTGGGACTCCATCGTGCTGACACCGGTCAAGCTGTTCGTCGTTGTCCTGCATGAACTCAGCCACGCGCTGACGGCATTGCTGACCGGGGGCAGCGTCGAGCGCATCACCATCGACGCCCGCATCGGCGGCATGGCGGTCACGCGCGGGGGCTGGTCCTGGCTGGTCGTGACAAGCGGCTACCTCGGCAGCATGATCATGGGTGGCATCATCTTTCTTACCAGCCTGCGCAGGGGTAGCGCCATAGCGGTCGCTTCGGTCATCGGCGCAGTGCTGCTTCTCATCGCCGCCTTTTTTGTCCGCAACGCTTTCGGCCTTATTTTTACCCTGCTGTCGGGCGGCGCGCTGCTCGCAGCAGCACGCTGGCTGCCGGAGCGCTGGCTCAGTCTCACCGTGCAGTACCTCGGTGCGATGAGCTGCCTCTACGCGCTGGTTGACGTGAAGGAGGACCTGCTCACACTCGAGCATCGTGTCACCGACGCCAGCATTCTGGCCGATATGACCGGCGTCCCCGCCATCGTCTGGGGTGTGCTCTGGAGCGGCGCGGCTCTCGTCGTTTTCACGCTCATCATGCGTGCCGCCTGGCGCAGCGCATCCACACCATCCTCTACAACGAGCTGATCCCAACGTTATGACACCACGTATGACCGTACGCTTCGCGCCCAGTCCCACGGGCTATCTTCACGTGGGCGGCGCACGCACCGCCATTTTCAACTGGCTTTTCGCCCGCAGTGCCGGCGGACGCTTTCTCCTCCGCATCGAAGACACGGACCGGCAGCGCAGCAGCGACGCGATGACGCGGGAAATTCTCGGCGGGCTGCGCTGGCTGGGCATCGACTGGGACGATGAGCCGGTGCTGCAGTCCACACGTGCCGCGCGCCACGGCGAGGAGTGTCTCCGGCTGCTGGACGAAGGTCATGCCTACTGGTGCTACTGCAGCAGCGAGGAACTGGACGCGAAGCGGGAAGCGGCGGAAGCCGCGGGAGGCGCATTCCTCTACGACGGCACCTGCCGGCACCTGACAGACGCACAGCGTTCGGAGAAGGACGCCGCGGGGATGCCGCGTGTGCTCCGCTTCCGCGTCCCGGACGGCAGGACGGTCTTCAATGATATCGTGCACGACGAAACCTCGTTCAGCAACGAGGAGATTGACGACTTCGTTCTGCTCCGTTCCGACGGCAGCCCCACGTACATGGTCGCCGTCGTCGTCGATGATCACGACATGGGTGTGACGCATGTGCTGCGCGGCGACGATCACCTTTCCAACACGCCGAAGCAGGTCATGCTGTACCATGCCTTCGGCTATGAGATTCCCCAGTTCGGTCACCTGCCGCTCATTCTCGGCAGTGACAAGAAGCGGCTCTCGAAGCGGCACGGCGCCACCTCCGTCGGCGAATTCCAGCAAAAGGGGTTTCTTCCCGAAGCCATGTTCAACTTCCTCGCACTGCTGGGCTGGTCCCCCGGAGACGACCGCGAGGTCCTCACCCGGAGTGAGCTCGTCGAGGCCTTCGACATACGCCGCGTCCTGAAAAAGAGCTCCGTGTTCGACGAGGAAAAGCTTCTCTGGATGAACGGACAGCACATACGCCAGCTCGACGACGCGGACCTCCTGCACCGCCTTCTCCGGCACCGCCCGGAGGCCCTCGCCGCAATACCGGAAGCGAAGCTGGCCCCCCTGCTTCCCCTCATGAAAGAGCGCATGGCGCTGCTGCCGGAATTCTTCTCGCACGGCATGTATTTTTTCAGCGATCCCGAGGAGTATGACGCGGAAGGAGTGCGCAAGCGCTGGAAAGCAGGCACGCACGAGATGCTCACCGCTCTCCTCCCGCGCCTGGAAGAAAGTGATTTCACCGCCGGTGCGCTGGAGTCGCTCATACGCGCCTACGCGGAAGAGCGCGGCATCGGTGCAGGCAAAGTGATACATCCGATCCGTCTCGCGCTGACAGGGAGCACCGCCTCCCCGAGCCTCTTCGACATGATGGAGGTGCTCGGACAGGACAGCTGCCTGCGCAGGCTGCGAAACGCAATCGCGCGCATCCCGGAGCCCGCAGGTTGACGGCTTGCCTGAATGGCTGCAATGACGTAGTTTGAAATGATGGAAAAGAAGCACTTCATACGGCTTCACAACGCGGTATTCTACGGATATCACGGCAATCACGACGAGGAACGGCATCTCGGCGGACGCTTCCATATCGATATCGACATGGAAACCGATATCACGTCCGCCGCGGAAAGTGACGATCTCACGCAGACGGTCAATTACGAAGCCGTGTACGACCTCATCCAGGACATCGTGACAAAGCAAACGTTCAAGCTCATCGAAACGGTGGGCAAACGTATTGCCGACGCCATTCTCGCGCAATTCGTGGAAGTTCGCGGCGTCGTGGTTCGCGTCCGCAAGCCCGGCGCCCCTATCCGCGGCGTGATCGACTACGTGGAAGTGGAGGTCAATGAACACCGCTGACCGAATCAGTGTCTACCTCGGACTCGGTTCCAACATCGGCGACCGGCAGGGATTCCTGCAGGAGGCGGTGGAACTCGTGGACGATCTGCCCGGAACACG
>CAJXSA010000163.1 GCA_913060595.1 uncultured Ignavibacteria bacterium | reverse complement strand
GTGGAAGCGCGCATACGAAAACACATTGCGAATGTGCGGCACGTGCACATTCATCTCGAGGAGGATACCGTCGGCGCACTCAATGCGCGTGACATCAGCAGCGATGAAACCTCCCTGCTGCAACGCTGTGCGCAATATCTCGAAGGCCAGGAAATGATCTGTGCAGTGGGTATGCTCAGACTTTTCGCAACAGAGGACGGCCTGCGGCTTTCAATCACCGTCTCACTCCCACGAGGTCTGTCGCTTTCAGAGATGCATCATCACGTCGATCATCTCGAGAACGGTCTCTCCGCTCTCGATTCGCGCATCGATGACGTGTTCATTCATGCCGAACCTGCCGATCCAACCTGATCCCAACCTGTTCCCCTTCCTGTCATCCTATTCTCCTTCCCGCATCGCGGCATATTTCCCCCTGAAATAGAGCAGCGGTGCTGCGTCCTCGCGCATGTTGTTCATGTCCACAACTTCCGCGAGGAAAATCGTGTGATCACCGCCGTCGAAGGTATCGACGACACGCGTATCGATATGCGCGAGCGATCCCTCGATAATGGGACATCCGGTTTCGCTTTCGCGTATGTCGACATGCGTGAAACGTTCCGCCGGCGGGGCTCCGGAGAACACCGTGGAAATCAAACGCTGGTCCTCGGCGAGGATATTGACAGTGAACACCTTGCTCGACATGATGTAATCATGAGAGGTGGTGTTTTTCGCAATGTTTATCTGTATCAGCAGAGGATCAAGGGAGACGGATGTGAATGAGTTAATGGTCAGGCCGAAATACTCGTCATTGTGCCTGGTGGTCACCACGGCGACGCCGGTGGCGAAATTACCGAGAACCTGGCGAAAAAGTGTGCTTCGTTCTGTCATCGTACTGTTTGTCCTGTCATGCAAGGAAACGCGTTGAAGATTCTACCTTTCCATACAATTTTTTCGTGCTTTGGGTTCAAAAAACGGCACATGCGGCGAAATCCGTTGGAGATTTCACGCGCATGTGCCGTTGAATCGCTTCTGCGCCCGGGCTCCGCTGCCACAGGGCGAAGTCCGGGCAGAACGCAGACTGATCAGAGATCGAATTTGATGCCCTGCGCCAGCGGTAATGTGGTACCATAATTTATGGTGTTCGTCTGGCGACGCATATACGCCTTCCACGCGTCCGACCCGGATTCACGTCCGCCTCCCGTTTCCTTCTCACCGCCGAACGCGCCGCCGATTTCGGCACCGGAGGTTCCGATGTTGACGTTCGCGATGCCGCAGTCCGAGCCGGCATGTGACAGGAAAAGCTCCGCTTCACGAAGATTGTCAGAGAAAATGGACGAGGAAAGCCCCTGCACCACACCGTTCTGCAGAGCGATCGCTTCACTGACGTCCCCGCTGTAGCGGATCAGGTACAGGATGGGTGCGAACGTTTCTTCCTGCACGATTTCAAAGTGATTCTCCGCTTCGATGATGGCGGGACGCACATAGCAGCCAGAAGCGTAGTCGTCACCTTCCAGGGTTTCGCCACCGTAAATCAGCGTTCCTCCTTCCTTCTGCGCCATTTCAATTGCCTTGCCGAACATGGCCACGGCAGCGGTGTCGATCAGCGGTCCCACGTGATTGCTTTCATCCATCGGCGTTCCGATGCGCAGGGAGCCGTAGGCCTTTACGAGGGAATCCTTGACCTGATCGTAAATGCTCTCGTGCACGATGAGGCGGCGCGTGGTCGTGCAGCGCTGGCCCGCGGTGCCGACCGAACCGAAGACGACGGCCGGAATCGCCATTTTCAGGTTTGCATCCGGTGTCAGGATAATGGCGTTGTTTCCGCCCAGCTCGAGAATGCAGCGACCGAAACGACGTGAAACGACTTCGTTCGCATGTCTGCCGACGTTGATGGAGCCTGTGACGGACACGAGAGGAATGCGCTTGTCCTCGAGCATGCGCTCACCGATGGTAGATCCCTTGCCGACCACGAGAGAGAACAGACCTTCAGGCAGATCGTTCTCACGCAGCACTTCTGCGATGATGTTCTGGCAGGCGATGGCCGTAAGCGGCACTTTTGAGGACGGTTTCCAGAGATTCACGTCACCGCAAACCGCCGCGATCATGGCGTTCCACGACCAGACGGCGACAGGGAAATTGAAGGCGGAAATGGTCAGCACGATGCCGAGCGGATGGTACTGATCGTACATGCGATGCTGCGGACGCTCCGAGTGCATCGTGAAACCGTAGAGCTGACGTGAAAGTCCGACCGCGAAGTCGCAGATGTCAATCATCTCCTGCACTTCACCGAGTCCCTCCTGCAGCGATTTTCCCATTTCATAGGAAACAAGCTTCCCCAGCGGCTCCTTGTATTCGCGGAGGCGCAGGCCGATCTGGCGGACGATCTCGCCGCGTTTGGGCGCAGGCATCACGCGCCAGTCCACGAACGCCTCCTGCGCACGCGCGATGACGGCTTCGTATTCCGCTTCTGATGCCTGACGCACCTTCGCAATGAACGCTCCCGTGGCGGGAGAATGAACACTGATTTCGCTTCCCGTGGTCTCCAGCCATTGCTGTCCACTGGACGCGCCGAAATTCATTTCCTGGATTCCCAGAGTTTTGAGAAAGTCCATGTAGCCCTCTTGAAAATAACGGTTAGGATTGTGGTACGTGTATGTGACGCAGAACGTCTGCAAGTGTGATCGTGCGCATGCGTTCTTCGATCTGAATCTGGATATCGGAGAAAAGGTCAAGAAACCAGCCGTTGACGCGGGCTGGCAGCGGGTACTTAGTCCCTCCCGCTCGTGTGACGTCGAGATGAAACGCCTTGCGCTCTTCGACGGCACAGTAGATTTCCTGGAGATGAATAGTGTGCGGCTCCCTGGCGAGTGCGAATCCGCCGCTGAGACCCCGTGTCGACAGCACCAGGCCTTCCCTGCTGAGCATCGCGAGAATGCCGCGAATACGCGACGGATGAATGCCTGTTTCGCGGGAGATACTCTCGCTGCTGTGCGGGCAGTCACGGTTCGCTGCAAGCACGCACAGTGCCTGCACGGCGGTTGAAAGTTTGGTCGACGCAGACATGACGCCTCAATTGTCACAGGACCAGTAACAATTTACAACGCCATTCGGTCCGCTACAAGTGCAGTGCAGGAGAATATGATGCGGGAAAATATGTTTGCGTGATCAGATCACGCCTGCCAGAAGTTCATCCATTGTGCGGATGAGCACGGCGTGGTCGACAGGTTTTGAGAAGTAGCGGTTGCAGCCGGCGGCGAGGCAGCGGTCGCGGTCGGATGCGAACGCGTGCGCTGTGACGGCGATGACCGGAATCTTGCTGTAGCGCGGTATCTGCCTGATATCGCGGACGAAGTCGAGTCCGGATTCTTCCCCGCCGAGGGAGACGTCGGCGATGACAATCTGGACTTTCTTGCTCATGACGATATCGGTGGCTTCCGTCACGTTCTCCGCGGTGTAGACATTGTAATGCTTTTTGAGCGTGATTTTCATGAACTGCCGGGTGTCCGCATCATCCTCAATGACGAGGAGATTCGGCAGTTTCCTTTCGCTCTCTTCGCTGGGGACAGGAGTGGTGATGCTCTCCTTCTTCACGAAACGGGACACCGAAGGAACCTGCTCCTGCGAGACGATGAGTCGCTCGGGTATGGTGATCGTGAAAATGGATCCGACTCCGCGGGCACTCTTGATGGTAATGCGGCCCCCGATCTGTTCGAGGTAGCGGCGCACGAGCGCAAGTCCGAGTCCCACACCCTCGAACGCATGTCCGGAGGTGTCATTCGCGGGCGTGGTGATCTGGAACATTTTCGTCTGATAGTCTTCGGAAATCCCGACGCCGGTGTCCTCGACATCGATTGAGAGTTCGCCCGTATCTCTATGATACAGGCGGACTTCGATGTATCCCTTTCGCGTGAATTTCACCGCGTTCTCGAGAAGGCTGCCCAGGCATTTCGAGAGGAAGCCCTCATCCGCACGCACGCGGACGTCCCCCATCTGGTTGTCGAAGGCGAGCGAGAGGTTCTTCTTCTCCGCCATGGACTTGATCTGGAGGATCTGGTCTTCTATGACCTTTCGCAGTGATATTTCAACGTCCTGGAACTCTATGTTCCCCGTCTGCAGGCGGGAGATGTCAAGAATGAGATCGATGGAATTGGTCAGCCTGTCCGCTGATTCGAACACGAAATCGAAGTACTTTCCCTGTTCCGGGGTGAGCGAGCTTTTGAGCTCGGAGGATATGTGATTCAGGTAGCCGATCATGATATACAGCGGCGTCCTGATTCCGTGGGAAATGTTGGCGATGAAGGCATCCTTGAGCTTGTCCGCCGCTTCGACGCTCTCTTTCGCAGCGATGAGCGACTGCTCGAACTTCTTCCGCTCGCTGATGTCGTTCTGTATGGCGATGAAGTGACTGATGTTGCCGAACTGATCGCGCAGCGGCGTGACCGTCTGTTCCTCGTCGTATGTCGTCCCGTTTTTCCTCGTGCGAAGCAGCTCGCCCTTCCACACCCTGCCGTTGACGATATTCTCCCACATCGCATCGAGCCGTTCCGGAGGCTCCGCACCTTCGTCGATTTCCCGCAGGTTTTTTCCTGTCACATCATCGAACTGATACCCCGTCAATTCTGTGAACGCGGGATTCACCCAGATGACGGTGCCGTTGAAATCGGCGATCAGGATTGAATTTGCTGCTGCCTCAAGCGCTGCACCCTGCAGGGAGAGCTGTGATTCCGCTTCCTTGCGCTCAGTGATCTCACGAACGATGGTCACCGTCTGATCGATCCCGCAGGGAGCAATGCGCGCTTCGAAATAACGTGTCATGTCCGCGAAGGGAATCGTGTATTCCTGGACCTGCACCTCCCCGGTCGTCTGCGCTTCTTCGAACAGCGGTTCGAAGTTCGCCATGAGGCTCCAGGCGTACTGTTCACGCGTCATTTCCGAGCGAAGGTCGCCGGGAGGAATGAGCAGAACAGGATCCGGCGAATAGATGCCGCTTCCGTCGCGCAGAAGCATGAGATCGGGAAGCGCACTGATAACGGCGCGCTGCCGGGATTCGCTGTCGCGCAGCGCCTCTTCCACGCGCCTGCGTTCCTGCACTTCCTCGTTGAGTTCCTTTGTCCTTTCGTTGACGCGCTGTTCGAGGTTGAGATTCGCGCTTTCGAGGTCATCGTACGCGTTCTTGAGGTTTCCGACCATCTGGTTGAACGAGAAGGCCAGGTGCCCCACCTCGTCCTGAGACGAGACGTTCGCACGCTGAACGTAATCACCGCTTGCGATCTGTTCGACCGTTTCCACCATATTTCGCAGCGGATTGGTGATGACAGTGGAGACGCCAATCACGGTTACGACACCGATAAGAAAAATGATGAGGCTGATCAGCGCGATGGTCGTCTGCGTTTCTTCCATGTCCGCGCTGACATCACGCGTGGAAAGGCCGATGTATACCGTCCCGAGCCGACGCTCGTCACGTGCGATGATTTCCGCGCTGCTCTTGCACACCCCGGCGTCCGCACCGAACGCATCGTCGACCTCCCGGTATGACACCTGCTTCGCGATATCGGGATTGACCGCTTCGATGAGATTTCCCCTGCTGTCGACGATCATCACGTAGAGCAGCAGCGTATCGAGCCGCGCATTGCGGAGCGACTGCTCTCGGAGCCTGTCGTTTTCGAGGGACTCCTGGTCGCTGAACGGATTCGTCGTTGTCGTTGCGAGCGTCTGTGCCCGCATGAGGAGGGCTTCGTTCGCCTGATCGCGCTGGCGGGCGGGAAAGAAAATGAATATGAAAATGGAAACCGTCCAGAACAGCAGCGAGATGACCGCCGTCAGCTTGGCGCGGATGGAGAGATTAGCGAACAATTTCATACATGGCCTTTCGTATGCAGCAACGATCTGGCTTTCCTCTCCCTCCCACCGTTCATACTGTCAGTCACGGCTTTCCTTGGCCGCTTCGATCTGCCGCAGCAGATTCAGACGCAGCGCCTCCATGCGCTGCGATTCACGCTGCAGGGCGTTCTGGCCGCGCTTGATCTCCTCTATTTTCAGCGCCATTCTCTTCTCAACAGACGGTACGATATCCGCGCGCAGAATGATGATGAGCTCCCGCTTGTCGACCTGCATCTCCTCGTAGCCGAAAACGTAGCGCAGTCCGAACACCCACCACGGAAGATCTTTCAGGAAGGGAATGCCGCGACGGACGCTTTTATACTCGTTGGTCACGAGTCCGCCGACCACGGTTTCCTCACCATTCATGAGTACGACGGAAGTATTCGCCTGTGTCTTGTTGATGATCGTGCTGACAGGATCAGGCTGAAACGTGCTTCGCTCTGCAGTGATGGCAAGATTGACGAATTCGATGCTGTCCTTCTCGAGCACCGTCGGTTCCACTTCGATGATGGTACCCGTGCTGAAGAAGCGCTCGGTCGTGTTCCCGGAGAAATCTTTCTGTTTCACGGAGAAATCCTGTCCGACCTGAATGCGACCGCTTTCTCCGCTGCGTACGGTAATGTTGGGACTGGCGATCAGTTCTCCGAGGTTTTCCGACTGCAGCGCCTTGAGGGCCGCGAGCACCTCCAGCGTCCCGTTTCCATATGCGAGCGTGGTGATCGAACCGATCTCGATCTCCGTCTCGCCTTCCGAGCCCTGGTCATCGCCTCCGAACAGCGTGGTTCCGGTCGTGGACGTCGTCTGCGAGACACCGACGTTCGGCGTCGCGTTGGTCAGGAACCAGTCGAGTCCGAGACGTTCGAGCTCGGTTCGGTTCGCCTCAAAAAACACGGCGGAAATCTGCACTTCCCGGGTCTGAATGACCTCCTCCGCTTTCTTGGCAGTCGTATCCTTGCGGCTGGCGGTCTGCTTGAGCGCGAAGACGCGGACGAAGTCCTCGGTCTCCTCGTGCCAGTGATCCATGATGCGCAGCACGAGGTCCATGGCGTCCTGCCAGTGCTGATGGGTGATGTTCAGCCCGATACGATCCCTGGAATCTCCGTCGTAGACGATCGGCTTTCCGCGGAAGCGTTTGCTGGCGTTGTTGAAAATTTCTATGGCCTGCGAGAACGTCGTCGTCGCGTCCATGGAAATCAGTTCCTCCGGAGCGGTGTATTCCCGCACGGGGAGCCTGTCCTGCGCCACTGCGACGGATGCGCAGAATGCGAGCATGCAGGTGAGTGCGATGATGGGATAACGATGCTTCATGAGAGGGACCTCAATTCCGTGATTTTCCGAAGGACTGGTTTTCGAGACGCAGCGTGAGCATATAGCGTTCGATGATGCCTCCCTTGTTTAGGAGGAAGAGCACTTGCCTGCGTTCAGGCATGATCTTTGAAACGTACCCCAGGTACACTTCATCACCTTCGCTGAGCATGATGAGCTGATTGCTCTGATCGCTGATGAAGGCCCGTCCCTTCATGATGGCGAGAAGCGTCGACTGTTCCACGTTCGGCAGATTGAACGTGTTGGGCGGAATGTCCGGGACGACGAGCGATCGGAAGGGATTATGGCCTATGCCCGGGATGGTGGTACTTGCGATGGTCCGGATCTGCAGGGTGTCGGCAAACGGTTTCTGTGTCGAAAAATACGCGAGCATGTCGATATCGAACTGCACGGTGTGCCGGATGCGGCCCTGCTCGTCGTCGACAGAGTGCACTTCCCTGACATCAATATTGGTGAGCTTGATCAGGCGCGGACCATGTTCGAGATACTGCACCAGTCGTGCGAAACTTTCGAACGGTCCCTGTCCGGCGAGATGATAGCGTGTGTATCCGCAGCCGTTCTGCTGCACTTCCTCCTCGGTGAACACGTTCAGGTCAAGCTCCGTGCTGAATGCCAGGATATCGTTGAGGTACACGTTCGTGTTGCTGGCGATTTCCTCGACAGGAAGTGTTTTCGGCCGTGCTCTCCACGAAGAGTTCAGCACTTCCACCCTTTCCTGCACGGACACGAGGCGATCGAACAGGTCATCGGCATCTCCGAGCTGCTCCTGTATCTGCTTGCGTTCCGCGAGAATTTCCTCCACACGCGGTTCCTGGTAGAAGTAGATATATCCCGCACCAGCTCCTCCGACGAGGATCAGAAGCACAGCCAGGATGATGCTATTTCGTATGACATATGGCATGGATGTGCTCTCTACTGTTCATTGGGCGGCTGTTCTGACGGGATTTCGGCAGGCGGCTGCTCCATGCTTCCTTCCGCAGGAAGCTGGTTCTGCGGCTGCGGGGCGGCGCTCACACCGGGTGTCGGCGCTGCGCTCCCCGCCTGCTCGGTGACGAGAACATCACCCAGCGCCGTGCGAATGGAATCATGCC
>CAJXSA010000162.1 GCA_913060595.1 uncultured Ignavibacteria bacterium | reverse complement strand
GTCGAGCCTTTTCACGACCTGTTCGGCCGCAGCCCCCTGCGCGTGCCCATCACACGGCTCGACGACTGGCTGTACGCACGCGACACGGGCTATGAAATCCTGCTCGAACATTTCCGCACGCAGTCCCTCAAAGGCTTCGGCATAGACGCGCTGCACGCGGGCATCATCGCCGCCGGCGCCGCCGTGCATTATCTCGGCGAGACGCAGAAAGCGCGACTTCCGCATCTGCGCAGCATCCGTCACTACCTGGTCGACGAGTACATCACGCTCGACGCCGCCACGCGGCGCAACCTCGAAATTCTCACCGCCATCGGCGACAGCGGGCGGGACGGCACGCTGATTTCCATTCTCGACCGCACGGCCACATCCATGGGCGGACGCCTGTTCAAGTACTGGGTCACGCATCCGCTCAAACACATCGACGGCATACAGCAGCGCCTCGCCGCGGTGCGTGAGCTCACCGCCGCGCATGAGACCCGCGACACGGTCACCGCGTTGCTCGGGGAAATGGTGGATTTTGACCGGCTCACCGGTCGCGTGTGCACGGGACGCGCCACTCCGCGGGAGATCGGCGCACTGCGTGCCAGCCTCCGGCGCATTCCCCTGCTGCGGGACGCCCTCGAAGGACGCGATGCCCCGCTGCTGCGATCGCTGCACGGACAGATCGAACCGCTCGACGACGTCGCACAGCTCATTGACGAAACCCTCGTCGACGACCCGCCCCTCAACATCACCGACGGCGGCGTCATTCGTCCCGGCTATCACGCGGAACTCGACGAAATTCGCGACATCGCCTTGCACGGAAAAGAGTGGATGCGCGACTACCAGGAAAAGCTGCGGAAAGAAACAGGCATCGCCTCCCTCAAGCTCGAATACAACAAGGCCTTCGGCTACTACCTGAATGTGAGCAAGGCGAACCTGGACAAGGTGCCCGAGCACTTCATCCGACGCCAGACGCTGGTCAACGCCGAGCGCTACATCACCCCGGAACTCAAGGAATACGAAGACAAGGTGCTGAACGCGCGCGAGCAGATACTCACACTGGAAAGCGAACTGTTCAACGAACTGCGCATGGCAGTCGCCGCCACCGCGGACCGCGTGCAAACCCTCTCCCGCGCCATCGCCGTGCTCGACTGTCTATGCGGACTCGCCACCGCGGCCCTGGACCACAACTACGTCTGTCCCACCGTGCATGAGGGAGATGAGATCGTGATCCGCGGCGGGCGGCACCCGGTGGTCGAACGCCTCCTGCCCCCGGGGGAGCGCTTCGTGGCAAACGACGTGATGCTCAGCACCGACGAGCAGATCATGATTATCACCGGTCCCAACATGAGCGGGAAAAGCACGTACCTGCGTCAGGCCGGGCTGATCGTGCTGCTGGCCCAGATCGGCAGCTTCGTTCCCGCCGCGGAAGCGTCCATCGGCATCGTCGACCGGATTTTCACCCGTGTCGGCGCCTCGGACAACATCGCCGCCGGGGAAAGCACTTTTCTCGTCGAAATGCACGAGGCGGCCAACATCCTCAACAACGCCACGCCGAAATCGCTCGTCCTGCTCGACGAAATCGGGCGCGGCACCTCCACCTTCGACGGGATTTCCATCGCCTGGGCCATCACCGAGTATCTGCACGATCATCCCGAGAGCCGCGCGAAAACCATGTTCGCCACCCACTACCATGAGCTCAACGAAATGGCGGACATGTTTCCCCGCATCTGCAACTACAAAGTCGAAGTGCGCGAGTACCAGGACAAGGTGATCTTCCTGCGCAATGTATCACGCGGCACCGCCGATCACAGCTACGGCATTCAGGTGGCGCAGATGGCCGGACTGCCCGCGCGCGTGATCGATCGCGCACGTACCGTGCTCAAATCGCTCGAGGGACAGGATCTCACCGTCCTTGCCGCGGCGGACGAGGAGGAAGCGCGCCGCAAACTCTCGCAGCGCGGCGGACAATATCAGATCAACCTCTTCGAGGCCAGCGACATGGAGATAAAGGACCGGCTGCGCGCCCTGAACATCAATGCGCTCAGTCCGGTGGAAGCGTGGCAGGAACTCGAGGAATTGAAGAAACTCGCAGAGGGCAGGTCCGATGCCGACTCCCCGGAAGGATCGCTCCCCGATGCCGATGCCTGAACGCGGACAGCCTCCTTGCACCGCCGCTGGCGGATACACGGACGAGCGGAGTGCTTCCCGCACGGGAAGCGACACCTACCACACGTGGAGCGAGGGGATGTTGCGCAGGACACCGTAGAGAAGGACCACGACGACGGCAGCGACGATGAGGGGACGCGGGATGCGCAGCCGCCACAGCTGCTGATCGAACAGCAGGTCCGCCGCCCATGATATCACCATGATGAAGAACAGCGGGAGCAGCAGCGGACTGAGCAGGTTCGCCATCAGCACGTACTTGAAGCGCAGGGCCAGGAGGTTCGTCAGCGAACTCTGCAGTCCGCAGCCGGGGCATTCGTAGCCGGTCACATATTCGAAGGGACAGGGAATGGTCGTCAGGGGGGTATACGGAACGAGCAGGTACAGCCACGCTGCCGCGGCGGCGAGCATGGCGGCCAGCAGCACCGCCACCGTGCCGCGCTTTCCGAGACGGCGGCCCAGCGACGCGAACGGGGCGCGGCGCGGTGCCGCACCCCGCTGCGTGCGTGGAATATCAGCCGCCATACTCCGCATCACTGAAGGCGAGCAGGGGGAAGAAAACAAAGGGGAGAAGGATCAGGCCGACCCCGTAGCCGGCGGACTTCCCGAACACACGTGCGAGATCGAGGTAGACGAGTATCTGTATCACGATGTTCACGCAGGGGATGAGCCAGAGGATAATCCACCACTCGGGTCGTCCCGTGATGCGCAGCAGGATGAACAGGTTGTAGAATGGAATGATGGAAGCCCACCCCGGCTGCCCCGCCTTGGTGAAAATCTTCCACATGCTTGCGACCATCAGGATGATGAACAGAAGCATGACTATCCAGAATCCGGCGCCCATCGTTTCCATGCCGCCCGAGTTTCCGAATTCGTAGCTGTTTTCGTACATGAAACCTCCGTGCAGGTTGGTGATTCCGACGCGGTTCCCGTGTGCCGCCGCATCGCAATGCGTTGTGGTGATGTGTCCAACTGTCCCAATAATATACAACAGCGGAGCAAGGTTCAAGCAACGGACGCAACTTTTCTATACGCATGCCGGACACAGATACCCCCGTGTGCGGATTGCAGCCTCCCACCGGTCACATTGCAGATCAAGCGGATGTGCCCTATCTTTTGTGTTCTTCCGGAGCTGTTTTCCCCGTATGCACGGGACGCCGGATCGGCGGTTGAAAGCGACCACGGAGGGAATCATTCCCTCCCCCGGACGGTTATGTAATTGAGTCTATACAAATCCTGAAACCCGGAGTACATACATGGCCAAGACCAGGACCACCGCGGCGAAAAAAGCGCCGAAATCCCGGAAATCCGCACCCCGGGCCGCAGCGAAAACTCCCGCGGCGGCAGCAAAGAAAAACCCCTTCGCCCTGAAAATTCCGAAAAACAACCCGTTCTCCGCCGACGAGCTTCGTGAAATCCTCCGCACGATGATGACGGCCCGCAGACTGGATCAGAAAATGCTCACACTGCTCAAGCAGGGCAAGAGCTTTTTCCATATCGGCGGTTCCGGACACGAGGCGGCACAGATCGCGGCCGCGAAGGCCTTTGTTCCCGGGAAGGACTGGTCCTACCCGTACTATCGCGACCTCTCGTACATGCTCGGCATGGGCATGGACGCCGAGGGCATCATGACGAATTTCCTCGCACGCGCCGAAGACGTCAATTCCGGCGGCCGGCAGATGCCGCAGCACTACGGTATGCAGTCCGCCCGCGTGGTCTCACAGTCCTCCCCCACGGGAACGCAGTACCTGCAGGCCGTGGGAACCGCCAAGGGCGCCCGCCTGCACGACACGGACGAGGTGGTCTACGTCTCCTCCGGTGAAGGGACCACCAGCCAGGGCGATTTCCACGAGGCGGTCAACTGGGCCAGCCGCGCCAAGCTCCCGGTCGTTTTCTGCGTGCAGGACAACAAGTACGCCATCAGTGTGCATCTCTCCCAGCAAACGGGCGGTTCGGTCTACGACATGGTGGCCGGCTACGTCAACCTCGAACGCATCGAGGTGGACGGCACGAACTTCTTCGAGACCTACGAGGCGTTCCGCAAGGCCGTCGCGCGGGGACGCCGCGGCGACGGTCCCACCGTGGTCGTCACCGACGTCGTGCGCCTGCTCGCACACTCGTCCTCCGACGATCAGACCAAGTACCGCAGCAAGGAAGAACTCGAACGCGACCGTCAGCGCGATCCGATCAACCGCATGAAGGACGCGCTCATCGACGCGGGCATGCTCACCGAGGACGAGTTCGTGCAGATGGAGAAGGACATTCTCGACGAGGTCAACGACGCGACCGATACGGCGGAGGCGAAGGCGCTGCCGGATCCCTCCACCGCAACCGATTTTCTTTTCTCCCCGGAGAAGTCGTCACTGTCTTACGAGGCAAGCACGCCGACGGGCAACAAAATCGTCATCGTGGACGCCATCAACCACGCCCTGCACGAGGAGATGGAGCGCAACGACAACATGATCGTCTACGGGCAGGACGTGCAGGACGGCAAGGGCGGTGTGTTCACCGCGACGCGCGGACTTTCGACGAAATTCGGTCTCAACCGCTGCTTCAATTCCCCGCTCGCGGAATCCAGCATCGTGGGCACCGCGGTCGGGCTCGCCGTGCGCGGCTTCAAACCCGTCGTGGAAATCCAGTTCGGCGATTACATATGGACGGCCATGATGCACATTCGCAACGAGGTTGCGACCATGCGCTACCGTTCCAACAACCATTTCTCCTCTCCCATCGTCATTCGCGTTCCCGTCGGGGGCTACATTCACGGCGCGCTGTATCACAGCCAGAACATCGACGGCTACTTCACGCATGTTCCCGGGCTCTATGTCGTCTACCCGTCCACCGCAGCCGATGCGAAAGCGCTCCTGAAAACGGCCTGCCGCATGGACGATCCCGTGATGTTCCTCGAACACAAGGGCATGTACCGCCAGGGATACGCCGCCTCGCTCGAGCCGGACGAAGAGTATCTGCTTCCCCTCGGGAAGGCCGCGGTGCGCCGCGAGGGCAGCGACCTGACCATCGTCAGCTGGGGTGCGCTGGTGCAGAAGTCTCTCGAGGCTGCGCGCGTGCTCGACAAAGAAGGCATTTCCATCGAAGTCATCGACCTGCGATCGCTCGTTCCGCTGGACATGGAGACCGTGCTGCGCTCGATCGATAAGACCAGCCGCGTGCTGGTGGCGCACGAGGACAACATCACCGGCGGCTACGGCGGCGAAGTGGCCGCGCGCATCGCACAGGAAGGCTTTGAACTGCTCGATGCGCCCGTGCGGCGCCTCGGCGCGGTGGACTGCCACATCCCCTACGCGTGGTCGCTGGAGAGCGAGATCCTTCCGCAGGACAAAGACGTGATCGCCGCCGCACGCGACCTGCTCGCGTACTGATTCCGACGCTGCGCTGCGCGGCACCGTGAAAACATGAACTACAACTCAACTCAGCATAACGAGGTTTGCACACAATGAAAGTCGAAGTCCAGATGCCCAAAATGGGCGAGAGCATCACCGAGGGTCGCATTCTCAAGTGGCTGAAGCAGCCGGGCGACGCGGTGGATCGCGACGAGACCATACTCGAAATCGCGACGGACAAGGTCGACACCGAAGTGCCCGCGCCCAACGCCGGCATCCTGGTCAAAACCATGGCGGAAGAGGGTGACACCGTCGAAGTCGGCACGCCGATCGCCATTATCGAGACCGACGCGGACAGCGCGCAGGTCGAGGAATCCGCGCCCGCACCGAAGGAGGAGAAAAAGGAAGACGCGACGGAAGAAAGTGCTCCCGCGGAGAAGGCGCCTGCTCCCGCCGCTGCGCCTGCTCCCGCCGCTGCGCCTGCTCCCGCCGCTGCGCCGGCCCCTGCAGCACAGCCTGCCGCTACCGGCGACAGCGCCATGCGTTTCTACTCCCCGGTCGTCATGCGCGTCGCCTCCACGGAAGGCATCAGCATGGCCGAACTCGAGCGTATCCCGGGCACGGGAGGCAACGGCCGCGTGACCAAGAACGATGTGCTTTCCTACCTGGAAGCGCGGAAATCCGGCAGCGTCGCACCGCCACCGGCAGCTCCCGCGGCTCCGGCTGGCGCCGGGCCGTCGCTGAGCGCGATGCCCGCGCCCTCGCCTGTCGCCGGAGACGGCTACGACGTCATTCCCATGGATAACATGCATCGCCTCATGGCGGAGCACATGGTCAAGAGCAAGCAGATCTCGCCGCATGTCGCCGTGGTCTCCGAGGTCGACATGACCAGGATCGAGAAATTCCGCGCGGCGAACGCCACGGCGTTCAAGCAGCGCGAAGGCTTTTCGCTGACGTACATGCCCTTCATCGCCGAGGCGACGATTCGCGCGCTCAAGGATTTCCCCTATGTCAACAGCTCCATCGACGGCGACAACATCCTCCTCAAGAGAATGATTAATCTCGGTGTCGCGGTTGCCATGCAGGACGGCGGCCTGATCGTGCCTGTTCTCAAGAACGCGGACACACTCAATCCGGTCGGACTCGGCCGCGGCATCGCCGACATCGCACGGCGTGCGCGTGATCGCAAGCTCACCCCGGAGGACATACAGGACGGCACATTCACCATCACGAATTTCGGCGTGTTCGGCAATGTCTTCGGCACCCCCATCATCAACCAGCCGCAGGTCGCCATTCTCGGCGTCGGCGCGGTGCAGAAGAAGCCCGTGGTGATCGAGCGTGACGGTGAGGATACGATCGCGATCCGTTCGATGATGATGCTCTCGCTCTCCTTTGATCATCGCATCGTCGACGGCGCCCTCGGCGGACGCTTTCTCGAGCGCGTCAAGCAGTATCTCGAGGAGTTCAACCTCGAAACCATCTGAGTCGCGTCGCGGTCCGGATCACCCCGCGGATCCGGACCGCGACCGTTTCACCTTTCTTCCCCCCCCCCCTTCCGCCGTACAGCACTCCAATCCGCCTGCTCCCTTCGCTGTCTCCGCGAGCCGTCACCGGGCTCCGCGGCAGCACGGATTCGCCATGTTGGTGCAGCGGAAGCGAAGACACCTGCGTTCCGATTCATATGTGGGATTTTATATCCGTCAATGCGTATATTGCTTCTGTTGCACCAACGAAATGGCGCGTCCCATCCCGCGCAGTCATACCTACTCACGAGCACAGCTTCTCCAGGCACGCATGTCTCTCTCTCCACTCAGGAAGCTGCTCAAACTGCTGGCTTCCATTCTCGGCTTGCTGCTCGCTCTCATCGGTGTCATCCTGCTGATTTCCGGTATGCACGGATACCTGTCAAATGATGCCGTGGAAGAGCTGCCCTTTGCACAGCTCCTGCTGGGCATCGGTTTCCTGGGCATCCCCAGCTGCGGCTTTTTTATTTACAAGTCCCACAAAAGCGTGCAGCGGGGCAAGAGCCACTACGGTCTCCCTGACTCGCCGTTGCACCACCTCACCCTCATCATTCTGACCATCAGCACCGCCCTCATCACCGTCGCCGCATTCGTGATTCGCATCGTCGTGTTTTAAGCGCCTCCATCATCACGAGGCCGCTCCCACCTCCGCCGCTGCCCCGCAGGCAGGAATGGCGATGTGCTCTTGCATTTTGGCGATACTGCTTTCCGCCGTATTTTTGATGACGTATTGAATTTGGTCGAAGAACCTTCCTGATTGGACACCCATGCATCCCATAGACATCGACATCCCGGGACAAAAAAAGAAACGTGAACGCAGGCCGGACTGGCTGAAAATCAAGGTGCCGCTCGGCACGACGTTTTCGGAGATACGAAAACTCGTCGACGCGCAGGGTCTCAACACCGTGTGCGAAGATGCGCGCTGCCCGAACATGGCCGAGTGCTGGAACCGCGGCACAGCTACCTTCATGATACTTGGCGACATCTGCACGCGCAGCTGCGGATTCTGCTCGGTGAAAACCGGACGTCCCCTCGAGCTCGACACTGACGAACCGCGCCGCGTCGCCGAGGCCGTGGCGGAAATGAAGCTCCGACACGCCGTGATCACCTCGGTCAACCGCGACGAACTCAAGGACGGCGGGGCGGAAATCTTCGCCGCCACCATCCGCGCCATCCGCGACCGTCTGCCGGAATGCAAGGTCGAGGTGCTGACACCGGACTTCCAGGGCAAACGCGAAGCGATACAGGTGGTCATCGACGCCCGCCCGGATATCTTCAACCACAACATGGAAACCGTGCCGCGCCTGTACCGGCAGGTGCGTCCCCAGGCCCAATACCAGCGTTCTCTCGACGTGCTCAACAT
>CAJXSA010000161.1 GCA_913060595.1 uncultured Ignavibacteria bacterium | reverse complement strand
CCGCTTCCGCCGCAGCCGGGGCCTCCCCTGTCGAAGGCGGCCGCTTCGTGACGGTACCGGCAGGGGACGGTTCCCCCGTCACGCGGGCCACGGGACGAGAGGTCGTGGTCACGGTCAGTGTCGGCGCCTTGCGGTCGAGCAGCAGGCTCTTCGACCATACGCGGCTCAGCAGCGGCAGCATAGAGGCGACAGGCATATAGTACGCGACCTGCGTCCGCATCATGTCGACGGGAAGCTGATACACCTCGCGTACCACGTTTTTCTGATGCGCGACGACGACGACGAAGGGATTGCCGTCAGCGATCTTCAGGCGCGCGTCTCCGATGCGCACTTCCATCTTCCGCGTCTCATCGTTCACGTACGTCGGGAAGGAAAAGGATGCCGCAAACTCGCTCAGCGAGCAGTAGAGTATGCCGTCGTGAAGAAACGCCGGGACGCGAACGCTCTTTCCGTCGTGCACCACGGTGAGCGCGGTGACATCCGCGGTGAGCATCCGGGGGATGAAAAAGAGCAGGAGGAGGAGAATAGCGGGGAATCTGCGCATGGGAACTGTCTTGGTTCTTGATACAACTGCGGGAAAGAATCCCGCTTAAGCAATCCGCTTGATGACCACGACGGTCTTGTCATCCGAGTACACGCCGTTCGCGCTGAAGGTCTGCACATCCTGGAGAATTTCGCGGCAGATATCCTTCGCCGTCATAGTGGCCGAAGCGGTCACGACATCCATGAGCCGATGCTCGAGGTACTCTTCCTCGCCGTCGTTGGCCTCGCTGATGCCGTCGGTGTACAGGACGAGCACATCGTCCTTCATGATATTCGTATTCGTCACACTGAACTGCGCGTCGTTGAGCAGGCCGATCACCGGCCCCGTGACGGCCAGCTCCGTGCAGCGTCCTGACGATGCGTGGTAATGCACGGGTTTCGGATGCCCGGCGTTGCTGTAAAGCACCAGGCCTTCGTCCCCGTCGAAAAGTTCGCAGTAACAGAGCGTGAGAAAACGGTCGTTGGGGAAAATGCGCCTGTTGATGGCATTGATGCGCCGAAGCATGGAGGAAATCTTGCTCTCTGCTTCCACACTCATCATGAGAGCACCTGAAACAAAGAGCGCCTGCACCGCTGCCGAGAAGCCCTTGCTCGCCGCGTCACCGATACTGACACCCATGCGATCGGGTTCTTCGTCCATCGCATAGTAATTGAAGAAATCGCCGCCGACGGTTTTTTCCGGCAGGCTGACGCCGTAGAGCTCATACCGCCCGAAGCGGTATTCATGTTCCGGGAGAATGCGGCGCTGCAGATCGCGCGCCAGTTCCATCTCCGAAAGCAGCTGCTGCTTTTCCTCTTCGCTCCGGCGTCTGCTGAGCATCTGCGTGACCGCCTGTCCGGCGATACTGAGCATATACTTGAGTTCGGAATCCACCTGCGTGGTATTGAAGGCCATGAGATATTCGTAATACGCGGTGTCCCCGATCGTGACGCGGTCGCCGATACCGGTGGCGGAATACTTGATGATGCCGTGCTGGCGCAGTGTCTTGTTGGTCTCATCCGCGAGCACCGTCCGCTTCCGTGCCACCTCCTGAAAAACGGCATAGCCCTGCAGGTCGATGTTGAAGCCGATGCCGACCGGCTCGATGGTCCCCTGCTCATACAGCAGGTGGTACCGCTTTTCTTCCGGATTAAGCTTCCAGACGCGTCCGCCCATGATGCTGATGCGCTCATTTGCCACGATTTCATCGAGGATGGCTCCGAGCATACTCTCTTCGCTGCCGAAATCGCGGCTGCCGATTTTTTCAATGAGGCGATAGAGTGTGCGCTGTGTCATGGTTCCGAAGTGGGCAATAGAATGTTACAAGAAAAATACGAGGTCACGGCAGAATTTACCACAGTGTGCGGCGGATGAGTATGAACACCAGCAGCAGCACGATGCCGCCGGTCAGGAACGGCCATGTTGTGCCGATAGCCTGGAAGACGAACGCGCCCCAGATGGGACCGAGAACACGCCCGAGTGCACCGAGCGCCTGGTTGATGCCGAGCACCCCGCCCTGCTGCCGCGCATCGGCGTGACGGGAGATGAGACCGAGGCAGCTCGGTGTCATGATGCCCGTTCCCACAGATAGCACCGCAAGGACGATAAGAAGGGGCACGGTCCCGTGGTAATAGGGGATCAGCACAAGGCCCACCGCCGTGAGCATTGCGCCGGCAAGAAAAAGCTCCCTTTCGTGGAAACGCGACGAGAGCAGGCGTATCAGTCCCCCCTGTGTCGCGGCGCTGATAATTCCGATGAAGCCGAACAGGTAGCCCACTTCCCTGTCGCTGTATCCGAACTCGCGCACGGAGATCAGGGGGAACGTGGCATATATGTTCGCATATCCGAAGGTGATCAGGAAGAAGAGCAGCAGCAGCATGCCGATCTTCGGACGGCGCAGCGCCTCGATCAGCAGACGCAGGCTGATACCCGAGGCGGCCGCTTCCCCGCGCTGCGCGGAGGGAAGGGATTCCGGCAGCGCAAAGGCCGCCGTGAGCAGTGCGACCGCAGACAGGGCCGCGGCGGCGAAGCCCGGCACGTCGTAGCCGTACTGCACGAGCATTCCGCCAATGAAGGGGCCGAAAACGAATCCGAGACCGAATGCCGCCCCGATAAGCCCCATCCCCTTCGCGCGATCTTCCGGCCTCGTGACATCGGAAATGTATGCCTGCGCAGCGGAAATGTTGGCGCCGCCCACTCCGCCCAGCAGCCGCGAAAAAAACAGCATCGGAAGCGAGGATGCGAGTCCGAACAGCACATAACTGATCACGGTCAGGATCAGGCCGAACAGCAGTATCGGACGACGGCCGTACCTGTCCGACAGACGGCCCCATACCGGCGTGAACAGAAGCTGCGCGAATGAAAAGGAGGCGACCAGGAAACCCACGGTGACATCACTCGCCTCGAAACTGCTTCCCGCGTAAGACGGGATGATGGGAATAACAATCCCGAAACCGAGCAGGTCGATAAACGTAATGGCGAATATGATGGCGAGGGGCGTCCGTTTCATCGGCACAAAGTATCCAGCCATGTCGCGAATTCCAAGACGACAGGTGCCTCCGGCACTACCGTTGCGCAGACGAACCTGGGCACTTTTCCGGTACCATCGATCGACATCGCATCCTGCGTGCAACTTGCCGCCAGCGCTTCCGTATCCCTTCACAGCACGTCACGCATTTCAGACAATCCTGTTGCCGGAGGTACATTATGAACGCCATCATAACTGCGCTCGCATTCGTCCTTTTGACGGGCGATCCTGTCGCGACCCCGCAGGGGACAGCTGACGGCGGCCTTACGCCGCAGCAGATCACCGCAATACAGCAGAACATCCGCCACAACCTTGGCCACCGCATCACAAATATCCGCGCCAACAGCCTGCAGCTTTTGATCGATCTGCGGAAATCCCATCCGGAAATCGATCTGAGTTTCGCACAGCTTCCCGTGATGCGCATTCTCAAGCAGGATGACAGCGAGGGACTTCGCATACTCGCGGCGGTCGCTCTCTACCATATAGGTGACAGACGGGGACGCTATGCCGTACAGCGTCGCGCACTCTACGACGATTCCCCGCGTGTCGCCCAGCAGTGCACACGTCTTTTCTATTACTGGGGCAACCGCATACTCCCGTCAAGCAGCTACGCCGGCAGTCAAAACGACAGCAAAATCGCGGAATCCGGTCCCCGGGAGCAATAAAAAATATTTTTTTGATTTTTTTTCGGCTCCCGCGCAACTTCGCGAAACCACCCCCGTATACTGCCCCGAGTCAGACATCAAAAACACTGTTTATTGGAGAAAATAGAAATGAAAGCAACTGTATCCATACTCGCCCTGGCCCTCGTCCTTTTCGCCGCTCCGCTCGCCAACGCGCAGGAATCGAAAGCGCTCAGTGAGAAGCAGGTCGAACTGATCAAGACAAATGTGCTGGCCAACCTCGAGCATTCTTCACTCGAAGTCCGTGCCGCCACCATGCAGCTGCTGATCGACCTGAAGGAAACGTATCCTTCCTACGATCTGAACTATGCGGTGCTGCCGATGATGGAAACGCTGAAAAGCGACCCCAAGCCTGAGTTCCGCATCCTCGCCGCACTCGCGCTCTTCCACCTCGACTCTGACCTCGGCCGCTTCGCGGTGGAACGCCGCGCCAAGTTCGATGACGACGCGCGTGTCGCCCGTCATTGCGCCGACCTGGCCCGCAGCTGGGACAGTGAGAAGAACAAGGACAGCTTCCTCGCCGAAGTTGAGCGCGAACTCTGATCATTGACATACAACGCGTTGAAAAAACCCCGCCACGTGCGGGGTTTTTTCGTTTCTGCACACGAGCGGTCGCAGTGATCCGGCGCACATGCGAATCCGGCGTCTGCCAGCGGTTGCAAAATCCCCCGAAAGTCCGTACATATTGAAAAAAGGAGGTCCCGGTATGGCATTAACATCACGCAGAGGTTTCCTGAAGAAAGCGGGGCTCGGAACGGCTGTCGCCGCCACGCTCCCGACACCGGCCCTTTCGACGGCAATCCGCAGTGCCGCAGACGATGGCATCGCCACGAACATCGCGGACGCCCTCGCGCATCCGCGCACGGAGGCGTCGATGCCCGGACTCTACCCGGGGACGGTGGTCGAGGCGTACGATGCGCAGGCGGTGCAGGATGGCGTCATCGACGAAGAGCGTGCCACAGCCATGCTGGCGCGATCCATGCGCGAACTCACCGGCGCCCCGGACGTCACACAGGCATGGCTTCGCTTCGTGCAGCCGGGAGACCGCATAGGATTGAAAGTCAATCCGGTGGCCGGGAAGCTGCTTTCGACCAGTCCTTCGCTCGTGCGCGCCGTCATCGCACAGCTGGAAGCGGCCGGTATACCGCGCGACAGTATCGTTCTCTGGGACCGTCGCGAGTTCCAGCTGCACGACGCGGGATTCACGACCGAGGAATTCCCTGGCATCCGCATCCGCGGCACCGAATGCAAGGACAGTGAAGGAAGCTTCCGCGATGCGAACGGGCGGCTTTACAGCGAGGACCGCATCGACAAAGAATGGTACTACTGGGCGGACTGCGAGGACAGCTACGACGAAGAGACGCTTCCGTACATGGTCAACGAGGGAAAACACTCGTATTTCAGCAGCATCGTCACAAAGGAAGTCGACAAGATCATCAACCTTCCCATACTGAAAAACGCGGGCAGCTCGGTGACCCTGTGCATGAAAAACCTCGCCTACGGCGCTGTCACCAACACCGCACGGCTGCATAAGCCCCTCTGGGCGGAGACCTGTGCACAGGTGCCCTGCTTTCCGCCGCTGCGGGACAAGGTCGTACTCAACATCGTCGACGGACTCATCGGCTGCTACCACGGCGGTCCCGGGGCAAATCCTCAATTCATCCTCCCGTATCACCGTCTGCTCGTCGGAAGCGACCCGGTCGCCGTGGACCGCATCGGACTCTCCATCGTCGAAGCGATGCGCATGGAAAAGAAGGTCCAGGACAAACCGTCTCCACGCGCACGCGGTTTTCTCGAACTGGCGGAGAGCTACGAGCTCGGCGTGGCCGATATCAACCGTATTCACCACACTCGCATCGATCTCTCATGAAATACCTTCTTCCGCTCTTTCTTCTCATCCACAGTGCCGTCGCGTTCGCGGGCGGACCTCTGGTCATCTCGCGCGACCTGCCGGGCTGGACCATCGAGGATCCTGATTTCTATAACGCCAAACAGCTGTACGGATACATCAACGGTGGCGCGGAACTCTACCTCGAGTACGGCTTTCGCAATGTCACCGCCCAGCGCTGCAGCAAGGCCGACCACGAACTGCAGGTGGATGTCTACGAAATGAGATCAGACGAGGCCGCCTTCGGGATGTTTTCCATTCTGCGCGGCAGCTGCACGGGCACCGTACCCGGGGCCACGTGGAGCTGTGTGCGGCCGGAACAGATTCTATTCGCCCGCGGCAAGTATCTCGTGTCCGTGGTTCCGTATGACCGGCATCGCGACACCCGCGATGCGGCGATGCGCGCCGCGAAAGCACTGCTCGCGCGCGCAGGGAAGAAGGATTTTCGACCGAACGAACTCTTCCGCACCGGCCCGCTTTCTCCAGGACTGCAGACCATGAAATACCTGCACGGTCCGCTTGCCCTGCAGAGCGCCCTGGCGTCATGGAACGATCGCTTCGCAGGCATCGAGCGCTTCGCGATGGAATACAGTCGCTTCGGGAAAGGGAAAAAAGAAACCGAGGCCGCGATCATACGCTTCCGCTCGCGACGGGATGCCGAGCGATTTCTCCGGCAGAGCGGCGTACCCGGAGCGCTGAAGGCGAAAGGCTGGTTCGTGGGGGGAGACGGCACATCCGCCCTGGTCAAGGGAGGAAAAACCGTGTATTTCCTGGCTGGAGGACGGGCCAAGAATCTGCGAACGCGGATCAAGTAATCAGCCGAAGCATCAATACAGAACGCGCTCCCCACAACGGGGAGCGCGTTCATTTTTCAGCAAGGTATTCGCTTACTGCAGCCCGCACATGCCGCCGGCGCAGCCACCGTAGGACGGCACATCGCAGCTGCCCCCTTCGCAGGAGGGTGCGGCACCGGATGCGGCGCCGGTGGATGCCGAGAACGATGAAAACTGCTTCATAGCGGAACGCGAAGAGCATTCCGGGCATTGCACGAGATCCTTGTCCTCCGCACCCTTATGAAAGATGTCGAAGCGGGTGGAACACTCGTTGCAGCTGTACTCGAAAATGGGCATGGATCTGTTACCTGTTCTGTTCCTGTGTCAATTCTTCAGCGTCCGAGCCGTCTTCCTCGGCCGGAACATGTTTTTTCTTCCCTGGCAGCAGCCAGGATGCACCGACGAGCGTACCGTACAACGTGCTGGTGTACCATTTCCCGGTAATGGGACAGCTGCCGTTGAGGCAGCCAATGAAATACCAGTAGGCGTAGCCTGCGGCGGCGCCAATGATCAGGGGAAGTATTTTCTTCAGTATCTGCATGCGCGAAAAATCTTCGGTTTCACATGTACGTATGATGCGGCAAAGAGCGCAACGTTGCAGCGCAAAACGACACCCCTAGACCAGGAAGAGACTGCGCTGCGGTTTGGAAAGGAAACGTGCGCCGTCGGCGGTCAGCCAGACGATTTCTTCGATTGTCGCAACACCGTAGCCCTCAATCGGCAGGCGGGGCTCAATGGTAAACACCCCGCCCTCCTCGAGTTTCCCGTAGGGCAGCTTTCCGTAGCGCTCCCAGCGCGGCAGCAGCCCGACACCGCCGTCATGGGCCGCACGTCCCACCTGGTGTCCGAGCGCGTGCGGATATTCGGGATACCCGTTCTCGGTGATATGCGAACGCGCGATCGCATCGATTTTCCAGGAAGTGACGCCCGGATGCATCGCCTCCGCCGCACGCCTGATGGAATCCCTGATCACCGTGAAGCCGTGCTGTACCTCTTTCGGCGCCTTTTTTTCCCCTTTCCTGCGAATATACCATGTGCGCTGCAGGTCAGAACAGTACCCGTGTACTTTGACACCGAAATCGATATTGAGCACATGCCCCGC
Organism: uncultured Ignavibacteria bacterium; assembly: GCA_913060595.1. GTDB lineage: Bacteria > Bacteroidota > Ignavibacteria > SZUA-365 > SZUA-365 > BM516. The sequence continues at coordinate 865 of CAJXSA010000161.1, read as the reverse complement.
CTCGATCTTTCTCTTCGTGGGACCGTAGTGCGCGCCGGCATGCTCGGGGCCTGTAAACACCGCAGGACAGTGATCCTCGTCCCAGGCCAGTTCCACACCGTGTTCACGAACGCGTTTGAGGATGAACTGCGCGACGTCCTGCTCCGTCTTCCCCGGCGCGAGAAAACCCGTCACCTCGTCATAGATGTCGAGTGTGAGGCGGATCGCTTTCCGCATATGGCGAATCTCCGTCGATGTTTTCCGTCCTCGCAGAGCCGCGATGATATCCTGTGACGAAACCAGGCGTTTCGCGTACGGCGTCCCTTCCAGCATGGACATCAGGAGAAGATACATGCCGTGCGTCAGTCCGTCGGCCATCACCGAATCCGTGCTGTAATTGATCGCGATGCGCCGCGGATTCTTCCGCCGCAGCACACCGAGCAGCTCGTCACGAATCCCCTGCACATAGGGGACGACGGTTCCGTAGGCCGGATTGTCCTCGATGGACGCCACATCCAGGCTTCCTGCGACTGCGATGGTCTCACCGTCCCGGCAGATAATCCATGCGGTCTGCCAGGTGGCATGCTGTCCGACCACCATGTCCAGCGCGGGATCGGGCATGCTCGAGCTTTCGCGCACGAACGTAAGCCACATGTCCACTTTCTTTTCCTGCAAAATCTCCACGGCCTGCTGTACTTTTTCCCGAATCATCTTCATGCGAAACCTCGTTTTCCTTGCGATGAAAGGAGAAAGATACGTTCCGGACGCATGCGATGCACGCAGGTCGCATGTTCCTCACACGGAGTGTATATTAGCCCATTGCCGAAACAGGAGCCAACACGACGATTCCATGAAAATTATCATTATCGGTGCCGGACTGGTCGGG
>CAJXSA010000160.1 GCA_913060595.1 uncultured Ignavibacteria bacterium | reverse complement strand
CGGTCTCGAGTTCGGGGGTCAGCTCGTATCCCTCCTCGCGTAGAATGCCGTTCACGATTTCCGTGTCGGCAAAATTCATCTGGCAGCCATAGGTTTCTATGTAAATCGATCGACGCATGCGTGTCCTGTATGTCAAAATGGCAGTGATTTCCACGCGAAAAAATTATAGATTTACAAAATAGATCGCCAGATTGGCAGAATCAATAGACGAAGACGGGCCTTCTGTCCGGAGCAATTCGTCGCTGCCGCAATAAAAACGTCCTGTCCCGCGCAGGCGGAACAGGACGGAACGTGTGCGGCGCAGCGCGCGCTGTTATTTCTTTTTCTTTGTCGCGGCTTTCTTGGCAGCCTTTTTGGCGGGTGCCTTCTTTGCGGCCTTCTTCTTGGCCGGCGCTTCTTCCGCAACGCCGGTCAGCAGCGTGCGGTAGCGAATGGGCATTTCCTTCGCGAGTTCAAAGATGTTCTTGCTGTTGACGAGTTCACGGATTTCTTCGCGAATGCGCTTCCACTCCTCGTGGAACGGGCAGGCGTTTTCCTCGCTGCACGGGCTGAACCCCGCGAGACACATGTCGAAGTTCATCGGGCCGTCGACGACGGCGACGAGTTCCGCGATAGAGGAAGCCGCGCCCTTTTCGGAAAGGGAGAACCCGCCCTTGGGACCCTTGACCGAGTTGAGGAAACCGTAGCGACTGAGCGTCTGCAGGATTTTGCTCAGAAAGGATGAAGGAAGTCCCAGTTCCTTCGCGACGTCGCGCACGAGAATGTTCTGCTCGGAATTGTTCGCGGCGATGAACAACATGGACTGGATCGAGTACTGGGCTGTCTTGGAATATAACACGTCGAACCGCTCCTTGAATGGTGGTTATTAATAAATAAAGATTTGATTACCTTTTTGTAGGAAATGTAAGAGCTTTTTTCGGATTTGTCAAGTCCCGGCACAAAAACATGTGAGGGATCGACGTGCAGCTCATCGGAATGCGCTCAAATGACCTCAGAAAATACAACATCGAATCATATATTTAAAGTTTCAGATAAAAAAATCTAAAGGAATGATATGAGCGAACGCACGGGCGAAAAATGCGTGTACGACCCCCTGACGGCCTTGATGGAGCATTACGCAGGGCCGCAGGAGGCGCGCAGCGAAGAGACGCTCGACGCCGATGCCCCGGTGGAGGACCGGCTGCGCCGCCGCATCGTCGACGGTGACCGCATCGGACTCGATGCCGACCTCCAGGAAGCGCTGGCGACGCATGCGCCGCTGGACATCATCAACGTCATCCTGCTCGACGGCATGAAGACCGTCGGTGAGCTGTTCGGTTCGGGACAGATGCAGCTTCCTTTCGTCCTGCAGTCGGCGGAAACCATGAAAGCCGCGGTGGCGTATCTCGAGCCGCATATGGACAAAAGCGCCGATCGCGAGAAAGGCTGCATCGTACTCGCCACCGTCAAGGGCGACGTGCATGACATCGGGAAAAACCTCGTGGATATCATTCTCAGCAACAACGGCTTCCGCGTGGTGAACCTCGGCATCAAGGTGCCCGCCGAAACCATGCTGTCCGCCGTGCAGGAGCACGGGGCGGACGCGCTGGGCATGAGCGGCCTGCTGGTGAAGTCCACGCTGATCATGAAGGAAAACCTGGAGCTGATGCAGGGACGCGGACTGCGTCTTCCCGTCATCCTTGGGGGTGCGGCCCTGACCAGGCGTTTCGTCGAGGATGACCTTCGTCCCCTGTACGGCGGCGAGCTCCGTTACGCGCGGGACGCCTTTGACGGCCTGCGCCTCATGGAAGATATCGCCACCGGCCGCGTGTCGGAGCGCACCGGGGATGCCGATGACGCCCGCGAGGCGCTCTCGGGCATGGAAGCGAAAATGGAGGCGGCGGCAGTGGAGAATGACGCCGCAGCGCAGTCGTCGGATGCATCGGAACAGCGACGATCCGCCGTCGCCCGCGACGTGCCCGTGCCGGACGCACCCTTCCTCGGCAGTCGCATCGTGACCGACATCGCGCTGGAGAAAGTGTACGAGTACATCAACGAAGCGGCGCTGATTCGGGGACAATGGCAGTTCCGTCGGGGAAAGCGCGATCCGGAAACCGTGCAGCGGGAGCTCGATGAGGTGGTGTATCCGCGCCTGGCGGAACTCAAACGGCAGCTCAAGCGCGACGCCGTCCTGCAGCCCGCCGTCGCGTACGGGTATTTTCCCTGTCACGCCGAAGGTGACGACCTCGTCGTGTACCGGCCGGCCGACATGGACGGGGATGCCCTCTACGGCACCTGGCCTTCCGCGCGCTATACGCGCGAGGACCTCGTCCCCTGGCAGCGCTTCAGATTTCCTCGTCAGGAGTCGGACCGTTATCTTTGTCTTGCGGACTACTTCCGCGGCGCCGGGGAAGGCGATCCCGATGTCTGCGCCTTCCATGTGGTGACCATGGGACAGTCCGCGACGGATTACACCGCATCGCTCTTCGCGGAGGACCGCTACCAGGATTATCTCTATGTGCACGGACTCAGCGTCGAATGCGCCGAGGCGCTTGCCGAGTACTGGCACCGCGTTATTCGGCAGGAACTGGGCATCGCGGACAAGGACGCCGCGGACATCAAGCGTCTCCTCTCCCAGGGCTACCAGGGATCGCGTTATTCCTTCGGCTATCCCGCATGTCCGAATCTCGAAGACCAGACGCAGCTGTTCGCAATGCTCCGTCCCGAGCGCATCGGCATCACACTGACGGAAGAATTTCAGCTGGTGCCCGAACAGAGCACCAGCGCCATCATCGTTCACCATCCCGAAGCACGCTACTTCAATGTCAGATAGCGGCACAAAGGCCGAAACGCAGCAGACACAGGATACGGGGGCAACGCAGCCGGGCGGCGGCGGTTTCCGTCGCTTTTTCGTGCGGCTCGCACGCGTTCTGTTCTGGTGCGCCGTCCTGCTCACCGGGTGGTGGTTCCTCTCCTCCACGGTGCGCAGCATTCCCGGGCCCGGGGACGCCTTCCGGGCCACCCTGCACCTGGCGAAGGACGTCACGGACGACATGTACCAGTGGGCGGAGGAGGACCGCCTCGAACAGGCTGCCGACCGTGTGCGCAGCGAAGCCGTCGAACGTCCCCGAGCAGACACCATGCTTTCCGACGCGGACCGTCTCACCGAAGAACGCCGCGCGCGGCTGCCCATTCGTCCGATAGAAAGTGATTCGGCGCTGCATGCGACGCTGCGGAGCATTTCGCGTCGTCCCCCCATCGGCGGGCGCCTGATAAACGTGCTGATCGTCGGCATCGACTCACGGCTGTCCGCGCGGCACGCCCGGGCCGACGCCCTGCACCTGGTCACGATCAACCCGGATTCCGCCGTCGTCGAAATCATGTCCATTCCCCGCGACACCTACAGCGATCTCGGCTACCCCGACACGACCACGTTCAACATCATCGCCAACGCCAAAACCACCGACAACCGGCGCCTGATGCGCAAAGTCGCGAAAATCGCGCGCCGCGGACCGATCAACTACTATATCGAAGTGGGTTTCAGCCAGGCGATGGGCATCATGGAAATACTCGGCTACCGTGACCCGGTGCGCACGCTGCAATTCCTGCGCACGCGTCGCACGCTGCCGGGCGGGGACATTCAGCGCGCGCACAACCAGGCGCTGTTCATGCGGCAGAACCTCATCGACAAATTTCCCCTGCTGACGGGTGCCACGGGCGACATGATCATCACCGCGGGACTGAGCTTCCTCACCACCAACATGAGCAAGGACTTCTGTCTCGGCCTCGTCTACAACCTCAAGACGCGCGGTTTTCCCTCCCACCGCGAGGACGCCGTGCGTCTTCGCATGCCGCCGGGCAACAACATCCGGCTCAAGGAAATGGTCGCCGACTCTGCCACCATACACAACACCCTCGCACGGGTGGAGCGCCGCATCGGATCCAACGGAGATCAACCCGACGTTGCGTCCTATCTGCGACGCGTGTACACGCGCGCAATGAAAGACTCGACGCATCCCGGGAAAATCGTCTACCGGCTCCGGCGTCTCAACGAGCAGCATGCCTGGCTGCAGATACAGGACGCAAAGGCGCGCAGCGGCATACGCGACACTCTCACCGCCCTGCTCGAATACGCCTATCTCAAACTCGGTCAGACCGAGAACGCCGAGGCCGTGCGCTCTGCGCGTGAGGCGGAGCAGCTGCTGATACAGCAGGGGGTGCTCAGGGACACGCCCTGAATTCGTACTTGCGGAGTCCGAAAATTGACATTCTCCCCCGTGGGAAATAATTTACCGTTCTGAGCATGTATTTCACTGACTTTCTCACCAAGAACAGGAAAGCACTATGGCTATCCGAGTTGGCATCAACGGATTTGGTCGCATCGGCAGGCTGGTCTTCCGCCGCGCCATCGAACTGGGCGGTTTCGACTTCGTCTCCATCAACGACCTCACCGACGCTCCCACGCTCGCACATCTTCTCAAATACGATTCCGTACACGGACGCTTCAATGGAACGGTCGACGTGGACGGCAACGACCTCATCATCAACGGCGACCGCCTGCGCATCACCGCTGAGCGCGATCCGGCGAACCTTGACTGGACCGGCGTCGACGTGGTCATCGAATCGACGGGCATTTTCCGCACGCGCGAGCAGGTGAGCAATCATCTCAAGAACGGCGCCAAGAAGGTCGTTCTCACCGTGCCGGCGAAGGATGAAATCGATGCCACCATCGTGCTTGGCGTCAACGACGACGTTCTGACCGGCGAGGAAAAGATCGTTTCGAACGCCTCCTGCACCACGAACTGCCTGGCCCCGATGGTGCGCGTGCTGCACGACGCCTTCGGTCTCGAGAAGGGACTGATGACGACGGTGCACAGTTACACCAATGACCAGCGCCTGCTCGACCTTCCGCACAAGGACCTGCGCCGGGCGCGCGCCGCGGCCACCAACATCATTCCGACCACGACCGGTGCCGCGCGCACCGTGGGCAAGGTGATTCCCGAGCTGCAGGGCCGTCTCGACGGCTTCGCGCTCCGCGTGCCGACTCCCGACGGTTCCATCACCGATTTCGTCGCCGTGCTGTCGAAAGACGTGACCGTCGACGAAGTGAACGCGGCCATGAAAGCCGCGGCCGATGGCCCGATGAAGGGCGTTCTCGAGTACTGCACCGACCCGATCGTGTCCAGCGACATCGTCGGCAATTCACACTCGTGCATTTACGACGTGGATTCGACCATGGTCAACGGCAACATGGTCAAGGTGGTCGGCTGGTACGACAACGAGTTCGGGTATTCCTGCCGTGTCGTCGATCTCGTCAAGAAAATCGCTGGCTGATCAGCCGCCGATTCCGTCAGTAGAGTGAGGCCGGCATCCCGGCCTCACTTTTTGTTTATACCGCGATTTCGTAGGTTTTTGCACTGCCCAACCGATAAGGAGCCTTTCCATGAACAAACGCACCATCACGGACGCCGATCTGCAGGGAAAGCGTGTGCTGACACGCGTCGACTTCAATGTTCCGCTGAATCAGCAGCAGGAAATCACCGACGACACGCGCATCCGCGCCTCCCTTCCGACCATTCACGCGCTTCTTGAAAAGGGCGCAGCAGTCATCCTCATGAGCCACCTCGGCCGTCCCAAGGGCACGGTGCAGCCGTCGATGAGCCTGCGGCCGGTCGCCGACCGCCTCGCCTCACTGCTGGGCCGCGCGGTGGCCTTCGCACCGGACTGCGTCGGTGACGAGGTGCGCGCCATGACGGAGAACATGCAGCCTGGTGCCGTGCTGCTTCTCGAAAACCTGCGTTTTCACGCCGAGGAAGAAGCAAACGATCCCGCGTTCGCACAGCAGCTCGCCGCCCTCGGCGACGTCTATGTCAACGACGCCTTCGGCAGCGCCCATCGCGCACACGCATCCACCGAGGGCGTCACGCATTCGATGACGCTGAACCTGGCCGGACTGCTGATGGAAAAGGAAATCGACTACCTCGGTCGAGCCGTGGCAGCGCCGGTGCATCCGTACACCGCCATCCTGGGCGGCGCGAAGATATCGGGAAAGATCGACGTCATCACGAGCCTGCTCGACAAAGTGGACGTGCTGCTTATCGGCGGTGGAATGATGTACACGTTCATCAAGGCCCAGGGCATGGAAATCGGAACGTCCCTGCTGGAAGAAGACAAGCTGGAACTTGCCCGGCAGATCATGGAACTGGCCATGCAGCGCAACAAGCAGCTCGTCGTTCCTGTCGACACGGTTGTGGGCAGGGAATTCAACAACGACACGGAGCGTCACACCGTGCGTGTGACGGACATGCCGTCCGACATGATGGGGCTGGATATTGGCCCTGAAACCATCGCGCTGTTTTCGCGTCATATCAGGGAGAGCAAAACCGTGGTGTGGAACGGTCCCATGGGCGTATTTGAAATGCCGAATTTTGCGAAAGGAACAATGGCCGTTGCAAATGCCCTGGTCGAAGCTACGGACTCCGGTGCGGTCACCGTCATCGGCGGCGGAGATTCCGCGGCTGCCATCAACCAGGTCGGACTCGCGGACCGCGTGTCACACGTGTCCACCGGCGGCGGCGCCTCGCTCGAATTCCTCGAGGGCAAGACGCTTCCGGGCGTCGCGGCGCTGACTGACCGCATGGAATAGCGCGGTACCGGCGTCTGCGGAGGAACGATCCCCCCGCGGGCGCTGTTTTTCCAAAGAGAAATAGACACAAGGAAACCATGTCACCCATTCCAGGAAGCAGCGGCGGGTACCGTCCCCAGTTCGGCGGATTCAGTTTTTTCCCGCCGGTCATTAAGAACATCCTCATGATCACCATCGGGATGTTCGTCGTGCAGATGTTCGTCGAAAGCGGCATACAGCTGGCCGGTGAGCCGCTGTCATACCTGTTCATCCGCTACCTGTACCTGCTCCCGCTCGACAGCGGCTTCCTCCCCTGGCAGCTGATCACCTACATGTTCCTGCACGGCGGCTTCATGCACCTGTTTTTCAACATGCTGATGCTGTGGATGTTCGGCATGGAGCTGGAGAACACCTGGGGGTCGCGGAAATTCCTGGTGATGTACATCAGCGCGGGCATCGTGGCGGGACTGGCCAATCTTTTCATCGCCCCGCTGTTCACCGGCACCGGCCCCACCATCGGCGCTTCGGGAGGCGTGTACGCCGTGCTCGTCGCGTTCGCGATGATGTTCCCCGACCGCTACGTATACCTCTATTTCTTCGTGCCCGTGCGGGCGAAATACCTGATCAGCTTCTTCATCCTCCTCGAGCTGTTCAACGGCGTGACCGGCACCACGGACGGCATCGCCCACATCGCACACCTCGGCGGCGCCTTCCTCGGCGCTCTCTGGGTGCTGCTCGAACGCCGCGGCCGCCTCGACAGCTGGTTCGCCCGATTCGACGCACGCAGTGCGGCGCGCAAAGGGTCTGCCTTTGACAACACGCCGCGTGAAGCGAAATTCTATGAGTTCAATGAACACCGCCAGGAAAAACGCGAAGAGCGGCGCGGTGTGGACAAGAAGTTCGACGAATCGCAGACCATGATCGACGACATCCTCGACAAGATCAGCGTTTCGGGGTACGGCAGCCTGACCGAGGAAGAGAAGCGCGTACTTCTCGACGCCAGCAAACGCATTCATCCCGACAAGGGAAGCGAATAACTCATCTTATCGCAGAAAGAGCGCACCCATGATTGACATTCCCGTGATCCAGGATCCCAACGCCCCCGTGTGGCAGCCGCCGCAGGTCAAGACCGTGCGACGCAAGACGCGCAAGGTCTGGATCGGCGACATTCCCGTGGGCGGCGACGCCCCGGTCTCCGTGCAGACGATGACCAAGACCAAGACCTCAGACGTCGCGGGCACGCTGGAACAGGTGCGCCGCGCGGCCGACGAAGGCTGTGATATCGTTCGCATCACCGTCAATGACAAGAAGGCCGCCGCCGCGATGGCGGACATCGTGAAGGGATCACCGATTCCCGTGGTCGCGGACATTCATTTCAATCATGTGTTCGCGCTGGAATCGATCAAGGCGGGCGTCGCCAAGGTGCGCATCAATCCCGGGAACATCGGATCGATCGACCGCATCCACCAGGTGCTCGATGCGGCGAAGGAACGCAGCGTACCGATACGCATCGGCGTCAACTCCGGTTCGCTGGAAGAGGACATCCTCGAAAAGCACGGCTATCCCACTGCAGAGGCGCTGTTCGAAAGCGCCATGCGTCACGCCGAGATCTGCGAGGACCACGGCTTCGGGGACATCATCATTTCTGTCAAGTCCACCGACGTCCGACTCATGATCGAAGCGTATCGTCTGCTGGCCGAGCGCACTGACTATCCGCTGCACCTTGGCGTCACCGAAGCCGGCACCTCGCGCGTCGGGTCAATCAAGTCTGCCGTCGGCATCGGCACGCTGCTGGCCGAGGGCATCGGCGACACCATC
>CAJXSA010000159.1 GCA_913060595.1 uncultured Ignavibacteria bacterium | reverse complement strand
GGACGTGCGGAAGGCGACGGACTGCACTGCCGCTCCGGTATTCGTCGGCAGCGGCGTGCGGCAGGAAACACTTGCCGAGACCCTGGCGCTGGCCCATGGCGTGATCGTGGGCACGGCGATCAAGGTTGGACGCATTACGCGCTCCCCGGTGGATGCAGACGGCAGCCGGCAGTTCGCGGAAAAGGCGCGCGGTCTCCTGCGATAGGAGCACAGGCGCGCAATCGTGCGTGCGCTACATGCCGCGGTTTTTCAGAACGATTTCCACCCTGCGGCCGAGCCGGGGATCCTGGCCCGGTCCGGATACCATGTCCTCCGGCTCAACCTCGGAGATGCTGAGACGGTAGGCGTGCATCCGCTGGCGTACGAGGTATTCGAGCACGCGATCCGCGCGTTTTCCTGCGAGCATTTCGTTGTACGTTTCGTCCCCGATGTCGTTCGCATACCCCCGTATCTCCGCGAACTGCTCGGGATGCTGATTCAGATGCCGCGCCACGTTGTCGAGCGTGCTGCGCGCTTCAGCGGTAAGCTGCTCTGCGTCCAGCGGGAAATACACTTCAGACACGACCACATTCAGGTTTTCCGCCCGTCCCGACGAACCCGCAAGATTCTGCAGCTTGAGCGCTTCGGTGAAGGAATGCTGCACCTCGTCGGCAAGCAGGGCGTCGCGCCTCGCGCCGACGGTCCCGATGGGAGCCAGCGGCAGCGGTTCGCGCATGCGGTTCGCGCGTTTGCTTCCGCTTTCCGCTTCGCGTTCCGCTGCAGACCGCCCCGCGCGGAAAAAATTCACCAGCAGTTCTTCCGATCCCTCCGCGGCGACATCCACCGCGCGTGTGATGATGACCTCGCGCGCGTCATCCGCCTGCGCGCCGAAGATCGGCCGCAGGTCGATATTGAGGAATTTCCCCTGTGCGAGACTGCTCAGCTCCTGGTCCCAGGCAACCGTTGAAATGCGCACCACGTAGTTGCCGCGCGGCAGCAGTGCATCGCCCTGGTTGCGCAGCAGCAGTTCGGGGAGGTCAAGGAATTCATCCGCGGTGAATGCATCACGGGGTCCGTCGAGCAGGAGATCTGCATTTCCCTGGTAGATGGCTTTTCCGTCCCGCAGAATCTCCACATAGCTTTTCAGCTGCATTTCGTCCCCGCCAGTCTGCCAGACCTTGAGCGTGAACAGATCCGGTCGTTCCTCGAGATCACGCAGACGGCGCAGCGGTGTCAGGAGCAGCTGTGTATACAGGGTGAGCGGAAGGTTCTCCAGATCGACGGATTCCGTGATCTGCTCCGGCGGTGCCTCGGTGCGCAGGGCCAGTCCGCTGCCGTCGGGAGCGGCCGCAGGTCGTCCCGGTCGCCCGCGGACCTCTTCACCACTTTCTTCTGCATTCTCGTCCGCATCCACGTCCGCTGCTCGCTCCGTTTCGGCGGAGGATGCGGCGGGCTGCGCGGTAAATGTGGATCGGGATTCCGTCCGATTCATGCGCTCCGTCGGCTGATATTCTGCGGCAGGGGCAGAGCGTTCGGCCCGGTCAGACTCTCCGCCGTCCGTTTCCCTGCTGCGCGCGGCATACGCGCGTGCGCGAACGGGTTCTTCCTCCCCGGGCTGCAGCTGGAAATTCAGTCCCACGGTGATCAGCGCGAGCGCGTCATTCGCCTCTCCCGAACGCAGTCCGTCGATGTAATCGCTGTTGCTCAGCAGCAGATCGGCGGCGAACGTCATGGAAAGCGCCTCGTTGAAGTGATAATCGATCGCTCCCCCGAAGCCGAAGAGCATCGCGCCCTTCGAGATGCGGTTGTCAAAGCCGTTGTCACCGTTGACACGCGTGTGGTGCATCATGCCGCCGAGATGCAGTCTGCCGAGCATGGTGATTCCGAGGAACGGCGGAAGTGCATACGCAGTCCCGAGCATGGCGCCATAGTATTTCGTTTCATAGCGCGAAATGATGTACTGGGCGAACTCGGGAAACTGTGCGCGTCCCGAGAAATTTGCGGACAATGTCCCCGCGTACAGGGAGCCCGAGAGAGCGAAACGGTTCGCGACGAAATAATCCATGCCGAACATGCCGAAGGGATGCGGGGTGTATTCGGCATACTTCCGTGTCGCCTCCTCTCCGCCGATATTCACCCCGGAGATCAGGCCGAGCCTGATGGCGCTGCGGGAATAGCGCTGATAGTCCTGCGCATCCGTTACACCGGAGAGCAGAACGAGGAGCAGGAGAAAAAAAGCGGCTGATTTCATTGATCGGGCGTCAGGCATAAAAGAGAACGGACCCGCGAATGCGGGTCCGTTATAGTATTCATTTTTTCGCTTCCGCGAAAGGATTATCGCACGACCACCATGCTGCGAACGGCCGTCTGACCGTTGACCGTCAGCACGTAGCGGTAGCTCCCGCTCGCAACGGTCACACCGGCGTTGTCTCGGCCGTCCCAGCTGACGGCATGCGTGCCGGCGCTGCGGCTGTCCTCGACAAGCGTGCGCACCAGGGCGCCGCGCGCGTCGTAAATGCGGAGGGCCACATCGTCCTGTCCGTCAAGGGTGAAGGCGATGCGCGTCGCACCGTGGCTGCCCTGCGAGAACGGATTGGGATAGTTCTGCTGCAGCTGCATGGCGACCGGTGCCGCGGGATTTCCGCCGACGGAAACCGGCGGCTGCTCGGTGACGTCGTGTATCATGTTGATGTCGACGTCGTTGAGCGTCAGCGTCTTGCCGTCCGGCCAGCGCACCATGACCGAGTCGATGGCCGACGTCGTGCCGAGTCCGACATACTGCACGTACGGCTGCTGCGAGCCGGCGCCCTTGCCTGCGGTCACCCAGCGGGTGTATGTGCTTCCGCCGGCGACGACTTCGATCTTCGCACCGATGGCGTATGCGTTGGAATTGATGCTGCGAAGATTGAATCCGACCCAGTTGCCGGTTCCGGCCATGTCGTTGCGATACAGGCGGAGGCCCGTCTCCGTGGCGAGGGCCACGTCGAGATCACCGTCGTTGTCGTAATCGGCCCAGGCGACGCCGAGGCTGTTCACCGCGTCGATGCCTGCTTCGTAGGTCACATTGGTGAAGCTGCGGTCGGGATTCTGCTTGTACAGCGATGCGTTGAAGCAGTTTTCACCCGGCGTGACGAGCACGTCGTAGAGACCGTCATTGTCGAAATCGCCCCATGCGACATCGCCGTCGTACAGGTTGAAGCCGAGCTTGCTCGTCGTATTCGGAACCTGGGAGAACTGGCTGTTCGGGGGACCGGAGTTGGTCCACACGGCGGTCTGGTCACCGGCGGGAAGGCGCCAGCGCTCGACGGCCTCACCGACGAGCAGATCAGGATCGCCGTCGTTGTCGTAATCGGCGAAATCGCAGCCGCGGGAGTTGCCGAACAGGCCGACATAGTCCGGGTTGGTTTTGATCACACCCTGAATCGTGTGCAGGGAGGAGACTTCGCGAAGGAAGCCCGTGCCCTGATTCTCGAACAGGAAGTTCGGCTGCAGGCGATTGTTGGACGCATAAAGGTCGAGATCGCCGTCGCCGTCGATGTCCACCCAGTTCGCACCGGTGATGGGACGGTAGCCGGTCACGAGCACCTGCTGATCATACGGGTCGCGTCCGTACTGTCCGGCGCGGTAGCCGCCGAGGACCATGCCCTTGATGTCACGGAATTTTCCGTTCTGGGAATTCCCGTAGAAAAACGCTTCCCAGGCGGCGCCACGGACCAGCGCGGAATCGTTCGGATTCTGCGGATTCTGCTTGTACATGTATTCCCCGTTCGCCACGAAGAGATCGATGTACTTGTCCATGTCGTAATCCGCGAACGTCATCGCCGTGGTGTTGCGGCTGATGCCGAAGCCCGGCTCGGTGTCCTTGGTGAAGCTGCCTTCGTCGTTGATGTAGATGATGTTGTCGGGCTGGCAGACGATGTCCAGATCTCCGTCGTTGTCGACGTCGGCGAACATGTTCACGTCGCTGCCGCCGTCGTATCCGGCCGCGGCACCGACGTCGGTGAAGCTGCCGTCACCGTCGTTCTTGTACAGGTGTGAACCGTAGATGAGGTCCTGGAATCCGTCACCGTCGTAGTCACCCCAGCTGACGCGGCGTCCTTCTGGCATGGCATTCACGCCCGCGAGCAGCGTGGCATTGGTGAAGAACGTCTCGGGAGGATCGAGATACTCGACTTTGGCCCCGATATACCAGTTGTTGATGGCCACACCGCCGGTAAAGGACGCGCCGTAGGGAATGTACGGGGGATTGACCGGCTGCCAGTATGAGCTGTGGTACAGGGTATCACCTTCGCTCGTGGCACAGTCCGGCAGCTGCGTGTAACGGTCCATGCGCACTTTCATGTTCGAACCGAGGACCTGCACGCCGACAAAGAAATTGCTGGGGCGAATGAAGGTGATTTTCGGATCGGGGATGCCGAAGCGCACCAGCGTGTTCGTTTCCGCGGGAATCCACGCCTTGATGGTCACGATGGGCTGCAGAAGAAGGGGAAAGGCACCGCCGCCTTCCCTGCCGAAGAGGTACACGTTGACACTGTCGCCGGACGTGGCGCCCTGCGCGGGTGAGAACCACACGTTGATCTCATGCAGTTTCGCGGCGCGTTCGAGGTCGAAGCGCGCGACGGACATGGATCCGGGCGGGAAGTTGAGAACAAAGTAATTCTGTTCGGGCTGGTAATGGAACAGGTCGACGATCTGCTGCGCGCCGGCGCTGCCCGTCATCGCCGCGAACATCAGGGCAATCAGGAACAGTTTCTTCATGGGAACCTCGTTTGATGAGAACGAATGTATGATCGATACCGGATATTTTCTTGCGTCACGCTTCGAATGGAAGCCGGATTTCCCGGACAATATCCGCGGCCTGCTGCGCGTCGGCGTCCGCAAGCTCGAGCATGCGCTCGATGGGACGCAGTGCGCGGATCCGCAGATTCTCCTCGACGGTAATCTCCGGGCTGCGGTTTTTCATGCACAGGTACAGCTTCTCGAGGGTGTTCACTTTCATGTAATCGCAGATGTTGCATGCGCAGCCGTTGTCCGGCGGCGCGGCGATGAACTCCTTCTCCGGTGCGGCAAGCTTCATCTGATGCAGTATGCCGGACTCGGTTGCGACGATGAAGCGTCGTGCCGCGCTCTTCTGCACATGCTGGAGCAGGGCGCCCGTGGATCCGACGAAGTCCGCCTGCTGCAGCACCACACCCTCGCATTCCGGATGCGCGATCACTTCGGCATCAGGCGTTTCCGCGCGAAGTACGGCGATGCGCTGCGCGCTGAACTGCTCGTGCACCGTGCAGACTCCCTGCCAGAGCAGAAGATTGCGGCCCGTTTTCTGACGGACGTAATTCCCGAGATTCTTGTCCGGCGCGAAAATGATCGGCATATCCCCGGGAAGCCGCGATAGAATCCGCTCGGCGCTGCTGGAGGTGCAGATGATGTCGCTGAGGGCCTTGACTTCGGCCGTGCAGTTGATATAGGTGACCGCCAGGTGATCCGGGTGCTGTTCGCGAAAGCGGCGAAAAAGATGCGCAGGCGCGCTCTCGGCCAGGGAACAGCCGGCGTTCATGTCCGGCAGCAGCACGGTTTTTCCGGGATTGAGGATTTTCGCTGTCTCCGCCATGAAATGCACTCCGGCGAAGACGATGACATCGGCGTCCACTTCACGCGCCCGCCGCGAAAGCTCAAAGCTGTCACCGCGTATGTCGGCGATGTCCTGGATGATGGAATCCTGGTAGTAGTGGGCCAGGATCACCGCCCGCATTTCCTCCTTCATGCGCAGGATTTCCCGCGTCATGTCAAGCGTTTTCTGATCGACTGGTTCGGTCGCTATCACAGTACGGTCCTTCCGGCAGTCTATTCCACGGTCACGCTTTTCGCGAGGTTGCGGGGCTGGTCCACGTCACAGCCGCGCCTGACCGCGATGTAATACGCCAGCAGCTGCAGCGGAATGCTGGTCAGCATCGGCGAAAGAAAATCGAGGGTGCGCGGAATGCAGATCACGTGATCCGCCATGCCGTCGATCACATCGTCCTCGTGATTGACGATTGCGATCACCTGTCCCTTGCGTGCTTTCACTTCCTGGATATTGCTGATGACTTTTTCATGGATGCGGTCCTGCGGCGCGATGAAGACGACGGGCATGTTCTCATCGATCAGAGCGATGGGGCCGTGCTTCATTTCCGCGGCAGGATAGCCTTCCGCATGGATATAGGATATTTCCTTCAGCTTGAGCGCTCCCTCCAGTGCGGATGGGAAGTTGTAGCCGCGGCCGAGGTACAGCGCGTTGGATGTCTCATAGTATCGTTCGGCCAGCGTCTGAATTGGCGCGGTATCCTCGAGGATCTGCTCCACCTTCGAGGGAATGGTCATCAGTTCCCTGGCGAATTCCCGTCCCTCTTCGATACTGATGAAGCCTCGGTTGCGTCCCAGCATCAGCGTCAGCAGCGAGAGGGCCACCAATTGCGCGGTGAAGGCCTTCGTGGATGCGACACCGATCTCCGGGCCCGCGTGTATATAGACACCGGCATGCGTCTCGCGGGCGATGGTGGAACCGACAACGTTGCAGATGCCGATGACGGTGGCGCCGCGGAGCTTGGCTTCACGGAGCGCGGCGAGGGTATCGGCCGTTTCCCCGCTCTGGCTGATGGCGATGACGACGTCGTCTTCGTTGATGATGGGATCGCGGTAGCGGAACTCGGACGCGTATTCCACCTCGACGGGAATGCGCGCGTAATGCTCGAGCATGTACTCTCCGACGAGGCCCGCATGCCAGGAAGTTCCGCATGCGGTGATGATGATGCGTCGGGCATTATTGAGCACGGGGAGCACCTCGCGCAATCCGCCGAGCTTCGCCGTCCCCTTGTCCATGATCAGGCGTCCGCGCATCGAATCCATGATGGTCTGTGCCTGCTCGTGGATTTCCTTGAGCATGAAATGCTCGTAACCGCCTTTTTCTATCTGTTCGATGTCGTAGGTGATTTCCTCAATTTCGTGCTCGACCACCTCGTCGCCAAGCGTCTTCACTTCATACCCTTCCCGCGTCACGGTGGCGACGTCGTCATCTTCGAGGAATATGACCTGGCGCGTATGGCCCACGATGGCCGATGCGTCGGAGGCGATGAAGTACTCGCCGTCGTTGATTCCCAGCACGAGCGGACTCCCCCTGCGCGCAGCAATCAGCTTGTCGGGTTCGTGCTTGGAAATGACCACGATGCCGAAGGTGCCGTCGATTTCGTTGAGGGCGAGGCGAACAGCCTGCTCGAAATCATGCGTAATATCATAGAAGGCGGAAATCAGCTGGACCAGGGCTTCGGTATCGGTATCGGTGTGAAAAGCGACACCGTCGCGCTGAAGACGCTGACGGATGGCGGCGTGGTTTTCGATGATGCCGTTGTGCACAAGGGCGATGCTGCCGGTATGATCCACATGGGGATGCGCATTCGTGTCATTCGGCACGCCATGCGTCGCCCAGCGCGTATGCCCGATGCCAATGGTCGAGGAGAGCGGATGGAGTTCGACGAGATTTTCCAGGTCCGCGACTTTTCCGGCGCGCTTCAGAATGTCGACGCGTCCGTCATTGAGAGTTGCGAGTCCCGCGGAATCGTACCCGCGGTATTCCATGCGCTTGAGTCCCGTGACGACGATGGGTGCGACCTCCTGGAAGCCGATGTACCCGAGAATCCCACACATATATGCTGCTGTCTCCGCTGTTTCGTGGAAGCACGGGAGAATGATCATTGCGTCCCGCACGCGACGTGATATGAACGTAAAACATAGTATTTGACCGCTTCAATAACAAGGTAGCGGAAGCGCCCCGGAAGCGGTCACATCGATGCCCTCCCTTTTCCCGCCACCGCGCACGCACGCAATGACTGCGGCAGGACCCATACCACATCGGAGGACGCGAATGTATCCCTGCTGCCACAGAAGATAATCTCACGCAGTAGAGAATTTCCAGCGTGTCCAACGTCACTCAGACGTTGCTTCTGTTCTCTGTGTGAAAAAAAATCACTATACGGCGGGGACGCGAGATGTGGCGGTGTCGTATAATACGCCGCAAAGCATTGCCTGGTAATATTTTACAAGCATGATGCAAGCATGAATGTGACTGTGTATATCCCTTGACTTTGCGCTGTCCAATTCATATTCTATCTTAACAAGACAGTTTCCACCGAAGAAAGAACTGCTTTGCGACAAGGAATGTGAATAATCAGCACATGAAACTGCGTTACATACACATCCAATTACTCACCAAACACGAGGCAATCTCATGACAGATCGCGCTACGATGTTTGTCCGCGACGGCAACTCCACCCGTCGGACATCGCTCATCGCTGCTGCCCTGCTGTTCGCTTTCCTGCTGTTCCCGCAGACGGGACAGGAAGCCCTGGCACAGGGAACATACAATTTCGGATGCTACCCGACTATCTCGGCCAATAACGGCCAGCAGGGTATCACCTTCGATA
>CAJXSA010000158.1 GCA_913060595.1 uncultured Ignavibacteria bacterium | reverse complement strand
TCCTTCGCGAGGAGGGGCTCTCCTGGGCCGATGCCGTTTTCCACGCTACTGTCCGGCCTGCCCAGATGGCCTGGCTGGAGCAGGGGAGGATGGCCGTGGGTGCTCCTGCGGACCTGACTCTCTTCAACCCCGAGACCCTCACCGACAGAGCCACCTTCAAGGACCAGCTTCTGCCGCCTGAGGGCATCGAATACGTCATCATCGACGACGGATCCACCGACGGCAGCGCGGAGGAGGGTTCGGCGTTGAACGACGCACGCATCCGTCTGCATGTGCTTCCCCATGCGGGACGCGGGGCGGCACTGAACGAAGGACTGCGCCGCTGCCGCGGAGAGCTGATCGCCATCATGGACTCCGACGACGAGGCGCATCCCGCACGTCTCGGCCGGCAGCTGCGCTACATGCAGGAGCACCCGGACGTGGGCATGCTGGGCTGCCACATTCTGCTGCGCGAGGAGGATGAGGACGCATCGCGCATCGTGGCCTTCCCGGAAACACATGAAGAAATCGTTCACCTCATGCCCGTCACCAGTGCCGTCCCCTTCAACTCCGCCATGATACGCCGCACGGTGTTCGAACGCGCCGGGAATTTCCGCGAAGGGCTGCCCGCGGCGGAGGACTACGAGCTTCAGCTGCGCGCCCTGCGCAGCTGCCGCTTTCACAATCTCCCGGAAGTGCTCAATACCGTGCAGCGCTCACGCGACTCCATGGGCGTCGTCGAGGACAGCGCGCAGAACGCCATCACCCTCGAGGCCAGCCGCGCGTTTCTGGCCGAAGAAGAAACGCGGCCCGCGCTGTTCGACTCGGTCGAGGCAGTCCGTTTCGCCCGCGCGCGCGCGGAATACTATCTCGGAGACCTCGCCGCCTCCCGGCGCCTTCTCGCCGACCTGCTCCGCCGCGCCCCCCTGCATGCCGCATACCTGCGCTACTTTTTCCCCACCCTGCTGGGCGCTCCCCTGCACCGCTGGCTCCGTCGCAGCGGACTGCTGTCCCGCCTGAGCGCACCTCTGCGTCGCCGACGCTTCCTGCGCCGTCAGCTCCTCCCCTGATCACTCCTGCAGCTGCCCGTATGCCCCGGCAAGTGCCGCTGCCGCGTCCTCGACGCGATGCACATCGGCGAAGCGGCGGATTTCCGGGAGGAAGCTCTCACGTGTGCGCTTCCGCGCCGCCTCAATGATGCGTGTGAAATCCGCGATGTCCCCGCCCCGGTACATGAAGCCGATGTCATGCGCCGCGAAGTACTCCGGGAACACGCCGCGATCAGGGACGATGACAGGACAGTCATGCGAAAGCAGGTACATCGCTGAACCCGAGTGCAGAATGCGGCGATACGGGAGAACTCCATAATCCGCCGTGGCGATGAGGTCCGCCAGTGCGTCGGGTGCGAGCCAACCGTCGCGGAGGCGCACGTCGATGCCTGCCTCCCGGCAGCGCTGCGCAAGCGGTGCCATATCCCTGCCGGCAAGGACAAGGGTGACTTCTCCCGCCTTTCCGCCTCGCAGCGCGTCTGCCACGTCGTCGAATCCCTTGTATGGCTGCCGAGATCCGAAAAGCAGCAGCACGGTTCGCCCGGGCGGAATGTCGAGTTCTCCGCGCAGCGCTTCCCTGCTGCGGGACGCAGGAACAGGGCGGTACATGGCATGCGGCAGCACGGCGATGCGCGACAGCCGGCCGTAGCTCTCCTCGAGCATCGATGCACCGCGCCCGGAATACGTCACCGCCAGGTCCGCCGACTGGAAAAGCGACGCCAGGAACACTCCTTCCCATCGCCGGTACGGGAAATCGTGCGCCCCTGCGTCATGCAGCGATATGACAAGACGCATTCCCGCAACGCGCATGAACGCCAGCATGAGCAGGTACTTGCAGCCGCGCAGCACGGATCCGGGCAGCGTGCCCGCCCGGTAACAGAAAATGGGGAAATGGAGGTGGACGACACGCAGCGGCGCATCCGCGCGCCCCGCCACCGTGAAAAGACGCCTTGCGGCGGCGACGACATCGTCGCGGAAATGCAGCGACTCCAATCGCACATCGCTGACGCGTCGCAGCAGTGCTTCATGCACCTCCTTGAGATGCGTGTTGTCCTCTGGAAACGGCGCCTCCGTGTGCACGATCACACTGCGGGCGCTGCCGGGATCGCTGCCCATTTTGCGTCCGCGAACATGGCGCAGCGCATGGGCAACGTCGGTGAACTGTCCGCGATACAGCAGCCAGCAGATGCACAGTGCACCGATGAGCAGGAGCAGCGCATGCATGAGTCCCTCCGCACCGAGCAGAAGCAGCACCGCGTGCAGGCATAGAAGCGAGAGGCTTGCAGCGGCGCCGGGCAGCCATGCAAAGTGCAGCAGGCGCGGTGGCTGTGCGAACGCGCGGCGAACTTCCACATAGTAGTATATGTTCAGCAGCGTGTTGATCGAGAAGAAGCCGACGACGAAGGTCGTCAGGTCGAAGACTGCGAGCAGCATGAACGAGGGCAGGAGTACTGCCGCACTGATCAGCGTGAAGCGCAGCAGCACGTTCTCCCGAGACATGGCGATCAGCGCCTGGCCGGCAAGAGGAAGAAGCGATTGCCGGAGGGCCTCGAAGGCCAGCAGCTGAAAGATCAGCACCGCACCGGACCACTCCGAACTCAGCACGAGGGGAATGCTCCAGTCCGCGGTGAGAATCATCAGCGTCAGCAGCGGTGCACTCACGGCAAACACGAGCGTGCTGTCGAGACAGAACTGCCGGTACACGACAGACGGACGTGCGCCCTGTGCGGCGTAGGCGGGATAGGACAGCGTCCCGAGAACCCCGGCGATGAAATCCTGCATCAGTGTGATGACACGATAACTGAGATGATAGATGCCGAGCGCGGAGGCACCGAAACTGCCTGCAACAACGAAATCATCGGCGGTGGTCGTCGCACGGTTCGCGGCGCTGATGGCCAGAAGCTTCCAGCTTCCGAAATACGTTGCCGGATGAATCCGCCCTCGCAGATCAGCGGGACGCACATCGCCGCGCAGCCAGTACCCGGCGGCCCGCAATGCGTACATGAGCAGGGTGTAGAGGCCGTAGTATGCCGGATTTCCGGTGGAAAGGAACAGTCCACCTGCGACGATCCAGGCCGCGAGGCTGCCTGTCAGCTCTATGCCCGCGAGCGTGCGGAAGCGCTGTGCGCGCTGCATGGCGCTGCGCGGCAGCAGTTGCAGCGCCCAGAACAGGAGAGCGGGCATTCCGTATGCAAAGATGGCCTGAAGACCTTCGATGCCGAATGCGCGGCCCAGCGGCGTCGCGGCGAAAAGCAGCGCTCCGATGAGCAGCACGGCGAGCAGTGGAGCCGTGTACAGCACCGCGCGTGCGCGCCCGGACGCGGCGGCTCCTTCGCGTATGAGCTGCTGTTCGTTGCCGAAGTCGAGCAGCAGTCCCGCGAGTGAAAACGCCGTGACGAAGAAGGCGACCGGCGCATACTGCGCGGGACCGCATTCCCGTGCGATCAGAATGTGCAGCGACACCGTGCAGGCGACACCGACGGCGCGGGCGATTGAAACCGGTCCGTATGAAGCGAGATGGCGCATGTTCAGCTCACGACTCCTGTCCGCCGACACGGTGGCGCGCGGTCAGCGCACGCGGCAGAGCACGATGGTCATGTCATCCTTGATGGTTTCGCGCGGGTCTTCCGGCTGCACGGCAGTCACGATGGAGTGCAGCATTTCCGCGGCCGTGCCACCGGATGCACCAAGCACGCACCGTTTCAATTGCGCAAGACCGCCGTCCTCTTCCCCCGTGTCGATCATCTCTTCGAGTCCGTCGCTGTAGATGATGAGCACGTCCCCGCTCTCGAGGTCCAGGGTGTCCTGGTGATATCTGCTGTCCTGCTGCACGCCGAGCGCAAGATGTCCGCCGGGATCCGACCAGGCGATCTGATACGCGGCACCGTCGCGGAGCAGGAGGGGCATGGGAAGTCCTGCGTTCGTGAAAGTCATCTGCATGCGCTCCGTATCCAGCTGTGCGATGCAGACGGCGACGAACATGCTGCTGCTGGTGTCTCGGAAGATGCGCCTGTTCGCGGCCTCGAGAATGCGGCGCGGCGCATCTTCATGTTCCGCTGAATAGCGCAGCGTGCTGATGGTCGAGGCCATGACCATGGCCGCTGAAATGCCCTTGTCCGACACGTCGCCGACGAGCAGGCCGATCTTCCCGTCTGCGAAATGCAGGAAATCGAAAAAATCCCCGCCCACTTCGCGCGCGGGAACCGAGTAGGCGGCGATATCGAATCGATCGTGCGCGGGTGTCTCGCCGGGCAGCATGGCCGCCTGAATATGCTGCGCAATCTGCACCTCATGACGGAATCGTTCCTTCTCGCGCAGCTCCTCGGATAGCGCCGCGTTCTTCCAGCCGAGCATGGCATGTTCCGCGATCGAATGCAGCTCGGAGAAGTCCTCGGCGCCGAGTTTCCTGCCGCTGCGCTTTCTTCCGAGCAGAAGGATGATGTACTCCCCGTCCTGCGCCGCAATACCCACCATGGCGTTGAGTCCGTGCATGCTCTGCGCGTCCGCGAAACTGTTGACGTCGATCACCTCGGTTTCTGCCAGGCGGGGGAAGAGTTCCTCCTGCTGCAGCATGCGGGGAACGACGTCATCAGGGAGGCTCGCGCCCGCAAGCAGACGCGCATTCCCCTGTTCGTCGAGTGCGATGATGCTTGCGACGCCGACGTCGAGAATATCCGGGAGCGTTTCTGTGAGTCCGCGCAGCAGATCCTCCCGCTCCAGCATGTTGAGCATGCTGCGCCCGTATGCGTGCAGGCGCGTGCGGCGCTCCCATTCCTCGCGGAACAGCGTGCGGTCGAGCAGACCCTGTATGCGTGTCTTCCCGATCGCCACGAAGATGGCGATCACACCGGTGACGATGATGGAGACGAGCAGGGCATCCGCGTCGCTGAAAGACGAGAACAATGTCTCCAGCAGTGAATGGAGCAGAATGAACACCAGGACGACGAAGGCGGAGAGTATCGCGTAGAGCGTCGTGCGCTTGAACAGGATCTGTATGTCGAGGAAACCGTAGCGAAGAAGCGCGTAGCCGAAGGTCAGCGGCAGCATCAGGGTGATGAGCAGCAGGGAGAACAGGCGCAGTTCCAGCGCCGCGGGCAGCAGGATGTCGTAGAACAGGTAGAGGTGGTTGATGAGAATGAGCAGAATGAAACCGAAGGTAAAGGCGGCCATTCCCATGGTGACGACTTTCAGCAGTCCGCGGGTGAGCGGCGCCCGGGCACGGAGATACGACGCGCGCAGCACGGCGATGCCGAGCAACGGCGACGCCATGTAGAAGAAATTCGCCACCGTGCTGATCTCCTCGACGACCGGCAGTTCCACATAGCGTATCAGAACGTACCCCGCCGTGGTGAGCAGAATGTACGGTCCGTACACCAGCAGGAGGCGCAGCCGCCTGCGCGCGCGCATGAACCATTCGTCGGGAAATACCAGCAGGAAATGCAGCAGCATGGGCAGGAACAGCATGAAGGCGATTTCCGTCGTCACGGTACGCACCTCTCCGAGCGCCGTCCACCACGGCATGTACATGCTCACCTGCACGCTGGCAAGCAGGTACCAGGCATAGCAGAACAGCGCACCGAAGAACAGCGCGGATTCGCGCTTCCGCGGACGACGCAGCAGGACGATGTAGCCGACGAGTATGATGAACACCGGGGAGATGTTGTTGATCACCAGCGCGACAACGGTGATTTCACGGCCCCGGACGTCGTTGATGGATTGATCGAGGATGACGCTGCGAATCTTCTGTTCCCCCTCGCGGAGAAGATGAACGCGCACGGTATCACCGATGCGCAAGCCCGAGACGAGCTCCTGCATCGCCATCGCATCGTAATGCGCCGAGTCCAGCGGCAGATCATCGAGTCGTGTGATGATGTCGCTCGCCTGGAACTGCGGGTCCGGCTCTCCTTCGCGCGTGACCACGGGAACAATGCGCACCCCCTCGGCCACGTTTTCCACCGGGAACCACGGCAGGCTCGGCCGCGTGTATTGCACGAGCAGTCCCGCCGGCAGCTGAATGAGCGCAAGCAGCAGCAGCAGTCCCCCGGCCGAGGCGAGGGAGAGATGAACGAAACGGGACTCGATGAATCGTCCTTTCATGCGGGAATCCGTTGAGACACATGCGTACCGCCTAACATACGAAATCAGGACAGCATAGCGAAGCTCGCGGAGACGCCGGCACCGGCTGCACGGCACGGGAACCCCGGCCGGGAGCATTCCGTTGTTGTACGCGCAGACAGCACGCAGCACAGAGGACAGGACATGCAGGAATTCTGGAATACGCGATACAGTGAAACACCGTTTGCCTACGGAACGGAGCCAAACCGCTGGTTCCACGACACACTTGACGATCTCACCCCCGGTCGTCTGTATCTGCCCGGCGAAGGGGAAGGACGCAATGCCGCGCACGCGGCGCGCCTCGGCTGGGAGGTCACCGCGGTCGATTACAGCGCGGCCGGCAAGGAAAAGGCCCTGCGGCTCGCAGATGAGCACGGCGTGTCCTTCTCATACGATGTCGCCGATCTCTCCGCGTTCGAACCGCCCGCGGCGCATTTCGACGCCGCCGCGCTGATTTTCCTGCACCTGCCCGCCCCGCTGCGTGCGCTCGTGCATGCGCGTACCGTCGACGCCCTGCGGCCCGGGGGCGTGCTCATCGTGGAAGCCTTCGCGAAGGAACAGCTGGCATACGCTACCGGGGGACCGAAGAACGAGGACATGCTCTACGATATGGCCACGCTGCAGGAGGATTTCCGCGACATGGAATTTCTCACCGCAGAACGTGTCGATACGGTGCTCGAGGAGGGGACGTATCACAGCGGCCGCTCCGCCGTCATCCGCCTCCTTCTTCGCAAGTCCTGAGTCTTGCTTTCGCGCATCGCGGAACAGTACATTGTCTCCACAGGTACACTTCTGTGGTCCCACAACGTCGACTCGCCATGCAGACAATGACACGCCTAACGCTCATCGCCTTCACGCTTCTCCTCATCACCGGAATGCCGCTGCGAGCGCAGCCGCTCGGCAGCTGGGAGCGCGTCGTGCATCGCACGGAGTTCACGCTCTGGGACGTCGCCTTCGCCGACAGCCTGCGCGGCAGCATCGTCGGGGATTACGGTGTGATCATGCGCACCACCGCCGGGGGAAACAGCTGGACGCAGCAGCTTTCCTCCGATCAGTTCGCGTTTCGCAACATCCATTACTTCGACGACAGCACCGGGGTGGCCGCCGGTTTCCGCGGCACCTTCCACCGCACGACGGACGCGGGCGCCTCATGGACGCGCATTCCGTTGCCGGACGATCGGACGTACCCGGGCATGGCTGTGGTCGGCGGCACGGTATGGCTTTCAGGCGAGGAGGGACGCATTCTCAAATCCACCGACCGCGGCAGCACGTGGACGACGCTCGAGAGCGGGGTGGATGTCATGCTGGGCAGCATCTCCTTCGCCGACGCCCACCACGGCTGGTGCGCATCCGTGCAGCGCACGCTGCTGCATACCAGCGATGGCGGGACGACTTGGAAGGAACAGCCGCTGGACTCCTTTCTCCCCGTTTCCACCGTCTGCGCCCGCACCCCGCAGGAATGCTGGCTCGCCGGATATCACGGACTGCTGATGCGCACCACGGACGGCGGTGCGAACTGGCAGCGCATTCCCGCCTATGACACCGACTACGTACGCCTCGCCTTCGACGCGACAGGCAGGGGCTGGGCCGTCGGCAAGCGCGGGGCCGTCGTCCGCGGCGAGCAGAACAACACACAGTGGAAGCTGCACGACCTGACTGCGGCGAAGACGCTGCACGGCATCACCTTCCTGCCGAACGACCGCGCCGTCGCTGTCGGAGAATTCGGTGCGGTGTACCTGCTCGATGCCGTCAATCCCGCTCCCCCCGTTCCCGGCAAGTAACAGCACACGGAGATCCCATGAACATCACTGTCCTCGGCGGCGGCATGGTCGGTTCGGCCATCGCCCGCGACCTCGCAGCGGAATCCGCATTTCACATCACCGTCGCGGACCGCGACCCGGACGCCCTCGCGCGCTCGGCGGCGCACGGCATCGCGACGCGACAGACCGATCTCGCCGTCGGCGAAAACATTGACGCCGTGATCGCAGACGCCGACCTCATCATAGGAGCCGTGCCGGGCTTCATGGGATATGAGACCATGCGTCGCGTCATCATGGCCGGAAAAAACACCGTGGATATCTCCTTCTTTCCCGAGGATCCCTTCGCACTCGACGCGCTGGCCGTCGAGCGCGGTGTGACCGCGATCATGGACTGCGGACTGGCGCCCGGACTCGGCAACATTCTCATGGGCCGCTTCGACGCCGATATGGACCGCGTCGACCGCTTTCTCTGCTACGTGGGCGGACTGCCCGTCGTGCGCCGCAAACCCTACGAATACGGTGCGGTGTTTTCGCCCATCGATG
>CAJXSA010000157.1 GCA_913060595.1 uncultured Ignavibacteria bacterium | reverse complement strand
TCCGGGTCGCGTGCTGGACGGCGTTTCGCATTATTAC
Organism: uncultured Ignavibacteria bacterium; assembly: GCA_913060595.1. GTDB lineage: Bacteria > Bacteroidota > Ignavibacteria > SZUA-365 > SZUA-365 > BM516. The sequence continues at coordinate 8,479 of CAJXSA010000157.1, read as the reverse complement.
CTGCCGCACTGCCCGGACGGGATACGCAACGTGCGCACCTTCGAGGGAGTGCTGATCGAGGATATCTATCCCTCCATCGACATGCGCATCAAAACCGTCAGCGGTCGATTGAAATCGGAATTCATCGTGCGTCCGGGAGGCGACCCGTCGGATATCCGCATGGAGTACACCGGCGCGACGGCGCTGTTCGGCATGCCTGATGGCGCAATGCAGGTGCACGGTCCGCTCGGCTATGTCGAGGAGAGCAGGCCGGTGAGCTGGCAGGAGGACGGTGTGGAGATCGGTACGTCCTTCAGTATCGATGATGCAGTCGTGCGCTGGGAGGTGGACGCCTACGACTTGCAGCAGACACTGATACTTGACCCCTGGGCGGCGATACAGGGGGGGACTTCGTTCGATTACTTTTACGGTCTGGATTCTGATGCTTCAGGGAATATTTATGCCTGTGGTGATGCCATGTCCACCGATTTTCCGGTGCAATCGGCTGTTCAGACAACCATGGCCGGCGTACGTGACTTGCTCATCGCCAGATATACATCCAATGGACAACCGGTCTGGTCGACATATTACGGAGGGAGTGGGATTGAGATGTCGTTTGAAATCTGTGTTGACCCGGGCGGAGATGTTGTTCTCGCCGGGTATACATTGAGTACTGATTTCCCGGTAAAGAATGCTTTTCAGCCGGTAAACGCCGGTATGAGGGATGCCTTTCTCATGAAGCTCTCCTCATCAGGTACTCCGGTCTGGGCAACCTACTACGGTGGGAGCGCGGACGACTTCACGAATCATCTCCAATGTGGCCTCATCACTGGTAAGGCCGGGGAAATCTACTTCTGCAGCTCGACCTACAGTACAGACCTGCAGGTCCCGTCCGGTATGCAGCAGTCGCACGGCGGATCGAAGGATATATTTCTCGCGAAGTTTTTTCCTTCAGGGGGTCTCAATTGGGCGACGTTCCTTGGCGGTAGCATGGACGACATGGGGACGGCATGTGAGCTCACCGACGCCGGTACCGTAGTGATTGGTGGAGTGAGCTACGGCGATTACCCTCTGCTGAATTCCATGCATCCCACCTTGCTTGGCAGCAGCGATGCAGTTATTACCGAGTGCGACACCGCCGGCACCATACTGTGGTCTACATATCTGACAGGAGATGCGAATCTTTTCATGGATAGGGGTGTGGATATTGCCTGTGGTGGAAACGGCGAACTGTACATCATGCTCACCACAACGAGTACTGCTCTGCTCACGATTAATCCGTTTCAGGCCACAAACGCTGGAGCCGAGGATTTCTATCTATGCAGACTGGTTCCGAGTGGCGGTCCGGCGCATTCCCGCACAATGGACCTTGCGACTTACTACGGAGGGAGCGGTCGGGAAATCTGTCATTCAGTAGACATAAATCAAACTGGCAGTATTGTCCTTTCAGCCGGTACGTCCAGCAATGATTATCCACTCATCAACCAGATGCAGGGATCAATCAAAGGATCGAGGGATGTCGTCATTTCTGAATTCGTTTCGTCTTTGATGCCTGTCTTCTCAACATACCTCGGTGGAAACTACATAGACGAAGCTACCAGCGTTCATTATGCATCCTCAGGCGATATCATCTTTTCCGGTGGTACGTCGAGCTCCGGGGATTTTCCTCTTCCGCTCACATTACAAACGCTGACCAACGGCAGCTATGATGCATGGATCTGCAGCGTCCCGTCTGGAGGCGTGCCTATCCTTCCCCCTGATCCGCCTACCAATCTGACAGCCGACGCCACATCGCCCATACGTGTACAGCTGGAGTGGATGGACAATGCAGACAACGAGGATAGCTATGAGATCGAGCGGAAAACACCCGCGACACAATGGACATTGATACAGACCGTGGCCGGGAACACGGAGAGCTGGGTTGCAGAGGGCCTGCAGCCTGACACCGAACACAGCTTCCGTGTCAGGGCGACGAATGTACAGCACCAGTCGGACTGGTCGAATACGGCTACGGTAACCACCGGTTCTTTTGATCCTCCGCGCAATCTGACCGCCACGGCGCATTCATCGGAGGCTGTCGTTCTGCAATGGGCGGACCAGACCGACGGCGAGGATGGCTACCACATCGAATACCGGGAAGATGGTATAAACTGGATCGATGGTGGAAACGCGGCTGCGGATGCCGAGACAGGAACAGTTGTCGACCTCGACGCGAACACGGCGTATGAATTCCGTATCCGGGCCTATGCAGGGAACATGACGACCGCCTATTCAAATATCGCGCAGGCCACAACGCTGCTGTACCTGGCCACACCCGTGAATCTCGATGGTGCCCTGATGTCAGAAACACAGGTTGCGCTCTCATGGGAGGACAGGGCCGACGGTGAAACCGGGTTCGAGATCGAACACAATGTCGACGACCAGGGCTGGACGCTGATTCACACTACTGCGGAAAACGCCGAGAGCTATGACGCGCAGGGCCTCATCCCCAACACCACAAACGCTTTTCGCGTGCGCGCGGTGGGACCGAATGCCGCCTCCGGGTATTCGAACACGTACAGCGTACAAACCCGCATGCAGCCGGCCGTACCGCAGAACCTGCAGGCAGCAGCGGTGGACCATGCGTCCATCCGCGTGACCTGGCAGCGGGGATCGGAGAACGAGGATGGCTTTGAAATTGAGCGAAAAAAAGATGGCGGCAGTTGGGCGCTGCTCCAGACTGCCGGTCCGGGGGACGGTGACGTGCTCGATGAAAATCTCACACCTTTAACCACGTACTGGTACCGCGTCCGCGCGTACAACGATCTCGGCAGCTCGGACTGGTCGAACGAGGACAGCGCGACCACGATGAGCATTCCCGTGCCGGACACGCCGTTCGGTCTGCGCGCAGAGGCCACGGGACCACATTCCGTCAATGTTCAGTGGGTGATGCCGTCACCATGCACGGCGGAAACGTTTGAAATCGAACAGTCCCTGACAGGCGACCCGGGGAGTTATTCCGGGATTTCTGCGAATATCTCCGGGGATGACCGTTCGCACGAGGCAACGGGACTGGATGCCGACACCGAGTACTTTTTCCGTGTTCGGGCGGTGAACACGTCCGGTCCCTCGTCCTGGTCCGACGCTGCGAGTGCCCGGACGGCCGGGGCGGGATATCCTTCCACCCCACGCGATTTTATCGCGACGCTACAGCCGGGGTTGAAAATCGGCCTCAGCTGGGACATGCCCGCACAGTCGAATGAAGACGGCTTCACGCTCGAACGTTCCCTGACCGGGGATGCCGGCGATTTCTCTGAACTGCTCCCGCCACCCCCGCAGGGCACACGCAGCTACGTGGACAGCGGCCTGACGGTCAACACCACGTACTACTACCGCCTGCGCGCGTACAACGCGCAGGGCAATTCCGCCTGGACGCCGGTGGTGAGCGCAACAGCAGCGGCGGACATCGTCACACCGGAACTGCGTGCGGCCATGGACGCCAAGCGGCAGGTGGTCAGCCAGGTGGAAACGCTGATCCCGGATGGCGATGCACAGATGTCCACGCTGCGCAGCCTGCTCGGTGACTATGTGCGCGGCTATGACGAATCGGCGGCGACCGATCTCATCGATGAATGGAACAGCACCGGGTCGTCCGATCCTGCGGCGGCCGCCGAGGCGATGGGGCGCTACGTGCTCTTCGAGGAGGCGCTGCGCGACAGCTGGGGCGACGGCACGGCAATTCCACCGGCACCGGGCGTTCTCGACCTGGCCACGCAATGCGCACGCATTCCCGCCATTGCGACCAAGGACCTGATCGCCCTGGCGCTTGCATGGAAGGATGAGCGTGCGTATCTCACAACAGAGGATCCGGTTGTCGATGCGGCGATGGAGGATATGATTTTTGCACTCAGCGACGACATGCGCCAGCTGCTCGTGCTGATGGGGGTGGACCGGGGAAGCGAACTGGCCGATCTCACGCAGAATATTGTCCGCGGCCGCGGGGAAGTGGATGACCTTGCGCCGGGACTCATGCTTTCGCTTCTGGACTACTGGCCGCAGCACATGCTCGGCAGGTATTACCTGCCCGCCACACAGCCATTGATAGGTGCATTCGCTGATCGCACCGCGCAGTTCGATTATGCCGGCACGGCATCCGCCGCCGAGGTGAAACGTGATGCGTACCTGGCGGCGCTGCGAAGCGATGTGGGCGCATTCAGTGCGGGCTTCAGTGATTACTACCGTATCGGGACCAGCCTGGATGCGGCATACAGCATAGGACAGACACCAGGCGCCGATGCGGAGGTGTTTCTGCTCCGTCTCAGGGTGCTGCGATCCCGCATGACCGGGAACATGTACGAGGCGCTCGCCGGCGCCGCCATCCCGACGGAGCGTTTTCTCTATCTCACAGCTGCGAATGTCCTTCCGGGAGTCGGCTCGGTGCCCTCGTCCCTTGCCGCTGCCGGTGCCGCGATTTTCGATCCCACGCTCGGCGGCATTGTGCGGCGCGACGATCCGCTTGCGGTATTCCATACATCTCCGGCGCCCGCTGCGAATCCCGTGGTCGATGCGGACGTTGCCCGCCTGCAGGAGCTGCGGACGAAGGTGGAAGCAGGAGACACGGATTATATCTCCGACAGCTTCACGGTCCTGCGCGCGAGCGGGACGAATATGACGGCGGAAATCGATCGCATGATGCGTCCCCTGCTGGGCGTGGACCGCGCACAGCTGTTTGAAGATGCCGCGCTGCGGTACGATTACTATGCCGCGCTTGCGCGCATGCAGCAGCTGAGGACGAGGCGCACTATCCTTTCCGTCGCGCTGGCCGATTACATGCGCACACCGACCGCGCAGAAGCAAACGGATCTGGTGGCGGAGATCGATTCCATCATCGGTCCGTTCAGCAATGCGCAGGACGCGCTGACCGACGTCATCACGGACGCCGCCGGTGTTGTCCTGCTTCCCGCCCTGCTGCTCGACGACGCGGACGTCGTGCGGGATGAGATGAGCGGCGCGACAAGCTATCGTCTTCGCTTCATGGTGAAAAACGTCGGCGGCGCGGAGGCGGAAACGCCAGCGGTGAAAGTAACGCTTCTCAGCGATGGAGTGACCGCAGCCGGTGAGACTGAATTCGGATTTGCCACGCTGCAGCCGGACGTCACGGCAGGGGACAGTCTCGAAATAACAGTCGATGAGGACGTGCACTGGGTGACGATCAGCCTGACAATGGAAAGCGGCGGACGGGTGTTCGTCGATCGGCGTGCGCTGCCCGTGCCGCAGTCCACGACGGACGTGAACGCAGACCCGGTGCTCCCGGCGACCTGCCGCTTGCATCAGAACTATCCCAATCCATTTAATCCCGCGACCACGATTCGCTTCGCTCTTCCGCGTCCTATGGACGTCAGCCTTGTCGTGACCGACGCTCTCGGACGCGAAGTCGCCCGCCTCGCGGACCATGCGCCTACGGGCGCAGGCACGCACTCCTTGCACTTTACCGCCGACGGGCTGATGTCCGGCGTGTATTTCTACCGCCTGGAGACCGCGGACGCTGTGTTGGTGAAAAAAATGGTCGTGATGAAATAGTCATACATTGATGTGAACCAACCGAGGAATCGTATGATACAGCGCTGCATTTTTGTGACCGTTCTGCTCCTGTTTTCGATCTCTTTCGTCGACGCGCAGTGGATGGAGGAATTGCCCCTGACCACCGGGACGCCGCGCGGCTGGACAGGGTATGCGACCGGACGTGGATTGGAAGCGGAGGGTGATCGTGTGCATGCCGTGATCATGGACGAACGTTCCGGCTGCTGGCAGCCGTACTACATGCGGTCGACGGACGGCGGCGCCTCCTGGGGTGACGCGATGCTTCTCACCGACACGGCGGAATGCTATGCGGGCTACCCGGCGATCTGCAGGGACGGTATGAAACTGTATGTCGCCTGGCATCGCGAGGAGGGAATGGACATGGACATGTACATGCGCCGATCCGACGACGGCGGCGCAACATGGAGCGCGAAGGATACCGTCACCAACGACGAACACATATACGAATACACATCCATCGCCGTGGACGGCGATGTCCTGCATCTGGTCGCCGCGTACAAGGAAATTCTCATGACGTACAGCAGCGACATTTATTACCTGCGCTCCACCGATCGCGGACGCAGCTGGCAAGAGGGGGTGAAAATCTCCGACGCCGCGGAGCGGGCGAGCCTGCCCTGCGTTCGTGTCTCCGACGGCATCGTGCACGTCGCATGGTTCGACAACGATCCGAGTTCACGGCAGCTGTATTACGCGCGATCGACCGACGGCGGAGACAGCTGGAGCGCAGAGCGGCAGCTCACCGACGCAATCACTTTCCACGCCATGCCGTCCCTCGCCGCGGACGGTCTGTACCTGCATATCGCCTACCAGGTTTATGTCGACGGGAAGTGGCAGATTCGACTGCTTTCTTCCGAAGACTACGGCGAAAGCTGGAGCGACGCTTCCCTCGTCGTCGGCGAGGAAGGGGGCAGCGCCGTGTATCCCGCGCTCGTGTATGCGGACAGCAGGCTGCACATGACGTGGGTGGACACGCGCAGCGGGAATTATGACGCCTGTTACGCGCAGTCCCTCGATCGCGGCGCGCACTGGAGTGCCGTCGAGGTACTGGGAAGCGATCCGGGCAATGCCACGCGTCCCGTCATTGCTGTGAACGGTGACGCGGTGCACGTGATGTGGCTCGAAAACCAGGGCGGAACCGAGAACGTGTACTATCGCCGCAATCCCAGTCGCAACGTCACGGGAATCCACGGTTCGGGCATCGCGGATACCCGGGACTTCGGCATTCGCTCCGTCTATCCGCATCCCGTGCGCAGCGGCACAACGATTACCTATGCGCTCACGCATCCGGGAATGGTAAGAGTTGTGGTGCACGACATGCTCGGCCGCCGCGTCGCGGAGCTCCATGAGGGCGTGCAGGCTGCGGGAGTGCATGAAATCACCTGGCGACCGAATGGACTTCCACCTGGAAGCTATTTCTGCAGAATAACCGCGAATGACCGCTCCTCCGTGAAACTGCTGCTGCTGCGATGATCGGACTGTTCCTTGACCTGGTGTGAATATGAACGTATGCATGGAGGCGAAATGAGAACGATGCTGATGCTGGCCGTCGCATTCCTTGCGGCAGGCATGCTGCAGGCCCAGCCGCTGCGCAATGAGGTTATCCGCGATTTCATGCCACGGCCATTTCCCGTGCAGGATGATGTGCCCGTACTCGGCAAGCGCACAGGGCACTATTCTGAAAAGGACTGGGCCGCCGCGATCGACGCGCAGTGGGGCAGCGGTGAAAGCACGACGGAAAAGCTGAGGATATTCGACCTTTTCTGGGATACGATAGACAGATCCTTCGCCTGCTTCAACGGGGTGGACGTGGACTGGGATGCCCTGTATGACCGTTACCGCCCGGAAATCGGTGCCGGGGTGAGCCGCGGCCGCTTCGCCGCGATCATGAATCATCTTTCCATGGCGCTGCAGGAAAGTCACACAAGGATAGTGGACGTAACGGTGAGCTATCGTACCGCTTTTCGTCCCGGTGTGCCGCTCGCTGTTGTCGGCGGCTGGGGGGAAAACGGCCATTTCGGCGCGGGACTCACTCCCCTCCCCGATAGTACGCTGCTCGTATACAAAACGGTCGAGGAGCATCCGCTGGGACTGGTCCCGGGAGACATCGTCCTCGGGTACGACGGTGTGCCGTGGAAACGCCTGTATCGTGAGATCATCGACGCGCAGCTGCCGCTCCGGGGCATGTGGGGATCCTCGGAAGAGGCCTTCACGCACTCGTGGCTGATGAGCGCGGGAATGAACTGGCACCTCTTCGACACGCTGGACGTCGTCAAGTACGGCACGGGCGATACGCTGCACTTCGCCACCTCGGACCTGTACCGCAGCTACCTGAGCCTGTTTTGCTCAGAGCAGATGGACATTCCGGGCGTCCCCAAACCGCGGTATTCCGAGGACCAGAACGTGAGCTACGGCATCGTCGAAGGGACACGGATAGGGTACATCTATGGCTGGGCCTGGTCGGACAACGCCGGCATGGAGTTCTATGACGCGGTGCGGGCGCTCATGTTCGATCACGAAACAGACGGACTGATCATCGATTTCCGCATGAACTTCGGCGGAAACATGTTCCTCAGCGACGAGGCGCTCGGTCTGCTGTTCAACACGAACGTGGAGACCATCGACTGGGCTGCCCGCTGCACACCTGACGATCGCCTGCTCATGTGTCCGAAGCATGTGGGGTACAATTATGTCATCCGCGGCTCTGCAGCGACCTTCTACGATAAGCCCATCGCCCTGCTCACGGGACCCGGTGCGGTCAGTTCCGGTGATCAGGTGGCGCTGCGTGTCGCCATGCATCCCCGTGGGCGGGTATTCGGGAAGCGCACGACGACCGCATTCAACGCGCCGATCACTCTCGATGTCGAGAACCAGGAATGGAGCTGTCGCCTCGCTCCGTCAGAGAGTTATCTCCTGAGTGCAC
>CAJXSA010000156.1 GCA_913060595.1 uncultured Ignavibacteria bacterium | reverse complement strand
GAAAAATCGGGCACGCCGTCGTACATCATGCGCACCAGGTGGGCGGCATCGAAGTCGCTGCTGATCCAGCGGAGATACGCCGTGACAGTCCGTGCCGCCTTGCTGTAGTGCAGCGGCACGCCGGGATCGAAGGTCGCGGGAATATCCAGCTGACGGCTGATTTCATACACGAGGGGAAGCAGGTCCGCGCGCAGCAGCACGATTTCGGTGTCTTCCCACCGTCCCTCATCGGCGATGGCGAGCCGGAGCGACTCCCTGATCTCCCACTCCGTCCGTTCCGCGTGTCGGAACCGCAGGGTGCGCGCATTCTCATCAGGCGGCGACAGCAATACGATCGAACCCGCTTGCTCGAGGAGGCGCCGCTCGAGATGGGGGAGGCGGTCGAGCATACCGGGCTCGACGAGCAGTATGCGTGCAGAAGCCGGCGACCCGGCGCAGGACTCCTCCGCCGCACGAATGACTTCTGATCGCGTGGCGCAGCCGTCGCGGCGGCAGCGCGCGTGGAAAGCTTCGGCGAGGCGACGGAACTCCGCGGCTTTCGCGGGATCGCTGAAATGCTGCTGTGGAAGATCAGCGGGGTTGCGTCCGGCGAGACGGCAGTCTTCGAACGCCCGGAACAGGGCGCGGTGGAAACCCCGGCTGCCGCCAAGCGCCGCGTAGCGCGATGTGGCGCCGAGCTCCTCCGCGCAGATCTCGGCGAGCATGCGAAGCGCCTGTCCTTCCGTCAGTCGTGTTCTGCAGTGCGGGTGCGTTTCCCCGAGGACATGACGCGCGAGTCCTTCCACGCCGAACGCGTGCAGGTTCAGCCATGGCGTGCCGTCCCGGGCGCAGCGTTCACGCAGCTGCCTCCCGCCGCTGGCATGCGGCGTGACGATGATTTTCTCCGTGAACAGGTGCTCCCTGCAAACCGTATCGATATCCCCGGTCGAATGCATCGCTCTCCGTGTGCTGTCCATTATCGAAACTAAAATAGGAAAACCCGCGCGGGATCGGAACCGCCCTTTCCGGATCGGAAGAAAGGAAACAAACGGTAAAAAAAGCACAATCTTGACAAGAGATATCCGAATCTGTATACTCAGTCGTTGATCAATCTTGAATTTGCGATGACTATTCGCGGCACACGCTGGGAGCGTTGTGCCGGCAAGCAGTAATCACGCCTCGCTGCGGCGATGCGGCTGGCGTATGGGCCTGAGTACGACGTGCACGCATTTCACATAGACAAAAGGAGACGGTATGAAACGTTGGATACGCTTGCAGGGCTTCCTGCTTGCCGCAATGTTCCTTTCCCTCACAGCTTTCGGACAGGCGCCTCAGCCAGGGTATGACGCGCCCGCCCCCGGTATTACGGGCGTGAGCGTGCAGGATCAGGATCTCGCGGTAATCGAAACGAACTGTGCGGATATCGATCAGGCGATCGATCTGCGCGACGCCCTCGTGGAAAACGGGGCTGTCGTGTCGATCATCACCTCGCCGCAGCGCATGCTGGCCTGGGTGCCGCAGGATGCGCGGGAGGCGGTGCGGGGGACGCAGCTCTCCACCGCGAACGGCAGCATCGGTGTCACGTCCCTCTCGTATTCTTCCGCGGAGTTCACGCTGAATCACGATCCGGACCAGCTCCTGGCGGAGGAGAACGATGCGGACCGTGCCATCGTGGAATACCTCGATTTCATCAAGCGCCCGCTGAGCGAGGAGGACAAGGCTGCCATCCGGAAGCGCGAGGAAGAGATTCATGAGAAGCTCGCGACCGAACCGCCGCTCGACTGCATGAACTGGCCGACCACGGACATGCCGTCTCCCCGGCCGCTCAACAAGGGCATACCCACCATTACGCCGGGTGAGGATCCGATGCTGCGCCGCACGAGACTCCGCGGATACATCGTCCATACCAGTTTCTTCGTGGAGAGCCGATCCGGCACCGGGACGTGGAACTGGTCCAGCCTGGTGTACACGCGTTACAGGAATTTCTACATCGCCGGCATGAATTACTGGGCCGGCTTCGTCGCGCGGTACGGCAAATCGATCACGACGGTGTGGCGCCTGTACAGTCCGTACGCAGCGGGCAGTCAGGTCACGGGCGAACCGACGAGCATCGGGGAGGATTCCTACATTCCTCAGTGCATCATCAAGGTGGCCCCGCCGACGCCGTGGGACCTTCCGCCGGCGTGGGACTGGGCGGGCGCGGGACTGCGCTGGGCCTGGTATTACAACAAGCGCATACGCAACGCGTACAACGCGGACGATGCGATCTGCGGTTTCATCTGCTACAAGCCGACCTACGACGAGGCCGTCTGGCCGCACGCCAACGGCGTCATCTGGGGCGGGACGGATTTCGAGGGCGTGTATTTCACGATGGACACCCAGTACTGGCAGGCGGAGCTCGATCCGTTCGCGGCGCCGCAGCGCAACGTCGTGGCGCATGAGATCGGCCATCTCTGGGGCGCGCCTGACGAGTACCGCAGCGACAACTGCAACTGGTCGTACCGCGGCATCCGGAACGTGAACTGCCAGAGCACCACGTCCGCCTACGGCCGCAGCGGTACCATGAAAGGCTGGGACGGCATCATGGTGACGAATTACACGAGCGGCAATTCACTCGCCACGCCGGTGCACACCGGGGTCATCAGCGCATCGCAGGCCGTGACCACACGCTGCTTCGCCAGCACGCCGACCGGCATCACGCTCAAATTCCGCAACTGCGACGGTGTCGGGACGGTAAACCGCAGCACGCCGACCTGCATCCCGATGGACTATTTCTACTGCCATCGCATCGAAGCGCCGTCGAAGGTGTTCAAGAACGGTGACTGGTGGTATTTCAGTCACTGGCAGGTGACGCGGGAGAACAACACGTCCACCAATATCGATTACTACGGGAATGAGCTGCCGTCGTATGCGTATACATCGACCTTCGCCAATGCGGTGAAGGACGTACGCGCCGTGTTCACGAACAATCCCCCGGACATTTTCTCGAACAACACCACGCTGGAGGCGAATCTCGCTCCCGCGAATTTCGCCGGATCGCCCGCGCCGGCCGTGGCGCTGCGGTGGCGCGTCAAGTACGACATGTCCGACGCCGACACGCACATCGAATACGAAGCGAGCAGCGGCAACTGGAAGCAGCTGGGCTTCGGTCACTTCACGCTCGGCCCCTTCCCCGTGGATATCAACCAGTGGACGGGCGTGCATATCACGAAGGTGCCGAATGCGTCGGGAAGCGGTTCGTCGGACATTCAGGCGAACCGGACCTACCGCTTTCGCATCGTGGGTGATTTCAACGGGAACCGCGGCACGCCTTCCACACCGGCGTCCGTGACCACACGGCCGTCCTCCCCGCAGGACACCGTGTACTGCTACGACGCCAACGAGCCAAATTCCGTGTCGAATCCCACCATGCTGACGTCCTCCGGACCGGATATGGAAACGTACAGTGTTGAGGGCGCGATCGCCATCGCACCCTACCCCGCGGAATTCACCTGGTTCGTCCCCATCGGGGATTACTATCGCATCACCGTCATCAACGTGTCGAATCAGCTGTTCGGCGAGCGTGTGACGCTGAAGGTGCGCGTGAAGGACGGGTCGGATTTCAGGCCGCGCCTGCGCGCGCAGCGCGTCGGCACCAACACCCACATCTCGGGAACGACACTGGGCGGGGTCACCACGCTGCATCTCACCTCCGACGGTGAGTACATCATCAAGCTGGAAGCGCAGATCTCGCAGACGATTTCCTGGGATTTCGTCGACAGGACGGGCGGACATTACGGCTTCGGCGAGTACGAAATGGAGGTGAGCCGCACGACGGCGCAGCCGGGCTTCCAGGTCCCGAACCTCTGCATCAACTGCATCAAGCTCAAACTCGTGCAGCCCCTGCCGGGAGAGATCATCATGCGTCCCCACCCGCGCTTCAACCTGTTCACCACCGGTTTGAACCGTCAGACGCCGACGATGTTCAACATGTACTATCAGACTCCGCCGGGGTATTCCTTCCTCGGATTCACTGGCGACCTCGGTGAGTTGAAGGACAATCCCGCACAGGTCAGTTTCGGTCCGAATTCGGAAACCGGCGAGTACGCCGTGTACCCGGTGATCGAAGCGATCAGCAGAGCGCTTGCCGAACTCGTGGTCATCAATCCCGAGGGGCCCGACGGTCCGTTCGACCACCGGCAGTCGACGAATGTCGGCGGCACCCTGATCGCCGAGGCCAAAGCCCCGCAGGGCTTCGTCTTCGTCGGCTGGGGCGGGGATACCACCGGTACGGAAAATCCGATGCAGGTGACGATGTGGCGCAGCAAGCGGCTGATCGCCTACTATCGTCCGAAACCCTGCACCCCGGAACCGATGACGGAGTGGCGTCACACGCTGGACTTCCGCAATGCGCGGCAGAACGACGTCGAACTCACCTATGGCATGCTCAACGGTGCCGGTGACGGACTCGAAGCGGGACAGACGGATCTTCCGCCGATACCGCCTCCGACGGCATTCGATATCCGCTGGATCAATATCGCCGGATCGCAGGGCAGTCCCACCGATCTGCGTGCCGTCAAGGAGTCGCACACCTTCCAGGGCAGGGTGCAGACCGGAGGCACCGCCCCGGTCGAACTCACCTGGGATCCCCCGGCATCTTCCCCGAACGCGACCTATACCATGAAGGTGCAGGGGACGCCGGGCAGCATCGATCTCCGCGACGAATCCGGATTCACCTTCACGGACGAGGGAACGTACATCTTCACCATCGAAGTGAAGGAGTCGAGCTGTCCCGAACCGACGGAGGAGAACGAGGTGATCGTCACGACCGAGGATGTCGACAACGACGAGTGGCCCTGCGTGAGCCTCAAGCTGCGCGTCGTCGATCGTCAGACAGGTGAGCCGCGTCCCTACTACAATCCGTACAACCTGAAGCTCTTCCAGAAGTCACCCACGGGTGCGCTCGTGCCTACCCGTGTGCGTTCCTTCATTCAGCGCGACTCGCTGCTCATCGCCCGCATCTGCCCTGATCCGGACGAGCCCACACGCGACCGCGAGATCGTCGTGATCAATGAGAACGAAGACGATGAGCAGAAGAAGGACACCGTCACCGTGCGTGTGCCTCCTCCCATACCCGACGGCGACGGAGATCCCGAGCGCTTCGTGTTCCGCGCGAGCGGCGACTGGGAGCTGGTTTCCACGCCGCTGGCCCTGAAGAACCCCAACGTGGGTACCCTGTTCAGCGATCCGAACCTTCGGCTCTACGGTTTCGATACCGATCAGGGCGCCTATGTGCCGGCAACCGAAATGGCGTTCGGCGAGGGGTACTGGCTGAAGAGCGACCCCTTCGACCAGGTGCTGATCGGTCTCGCCAAACCCACGGTGGAATGGAATGAGCTGAGCGGCATCGGCGAGCCATACGGCTACGGCTGGAACCTGATCGGCTCCCTCGCGAGCGCGATCCCCGTGGCGTCGATACAGCAGAATCCGTCCGGCGGACTCAAGTCCATCTTCGGATGGGATCCGTCCCAGGGCTATGTCGTTCCGACACAGATCGAACCGGCGAAGGGCTACTGGGTCCGGGTCGATCCGGACACGAAGCTGCGTCTGTCGATCAGCGGACCGTCCGCCGAGGGTGCGTCGACCGCGTATGCGAAAACGGTCGGCATGCTTGATCTCGCCGGCCTTCTCACGGTCGAACGCGCCGACGGCAGCATCCGGCCGCTGTACATAAGCGGCAACGACCTGGCCGGTGCGCAGCGCAGCGCTCTCACCCTCCCGCAGCCCCCTCCGGGCAGCTCCTTCGACGTCCGGACGGCAGGGGAGTCACAGTTCCTCTTCCCCGGCGAGAATGCCGTGCGCATTCGCGGCAACGGAAGGTTCGTGCTGTCAATGCCGTCGGCTTCCCCGCGCGCCCGTATCGAGGTGCGTGATGAAGACGATGTGCTGCTGCACACCTTCGACGGACGTGCGGGCGATCACATGCTCGTCGATGTCGACGGTGCGCGCACTCTCAAACTGCGCAGCAGTGTGATGCCCGCATCCGGGGACGTCACCCTGGGCAGCAACTATCCCAATCCCTTCCGGGCCAGCACGCGCACGTTCATCCCGTATGCGCTTGCAGAGGATGGCTCGGTGCGACTCACAGTGTACGACATGCTGGGACGCGAAGTACGCACGCTGGTGCTTGCATCGCAGCATGCCGGTTCGCACGTGGTGACATGGGACGGCCTCGACGCCGCCGGCACCGCGGTTCCGGCAGGCATGTACACCTACCGTCTCGAAACGCCGGCAGGCGTGGTCTCCCGTACACTGTCGATTGTCAAGTAAAGGAGTACAATTCATGAAACACGCACGCAATATCATACTCGCCCTTCTCCTCCTGGCCGTTTCGGCGGCCGGGCAGGAGTTCCGGGGCGTCTCGCTCGAAATGATCGTCTCCAACGGTGAGGGACGCGAGCAGGTCGTCGTCCTCGGCATTCGTGAAGGCGCGACGACGGGACTCGATCCCACGCTCGAGGAATCGGAACTGCCCCCGCAGCCGCCCAACGAGATATTCGACGCCCGCTGCATCAGCACGCCCGGGAAGGCGCAGCTGGGACTGGGATCGCTCGCCGATTACCGGCCGTGGCCATCGGCGCCGATGACGGAAACCTACACCATCGGCTACCAGGCGGGAATCAACGCGTCCTCCGTCACACTCTCATGGGCGGAGACGCTGCCCGGTCGTGTCACCTCCGTCCGTGTCGACGGCGAAGATGTCAGCGGCCAGACCAGCGTGGAAACGCAGTTTGCCACCGGTCAGATCATCGTGGAAGTCGGCTTCGATCCGGCGGCGGTCGGTTTCACGGCCTCGCCGAACCCGCTCTCGTTCATGGTGAACAACAAGGACCCGCTCCCGACGCAGTCATTGACGATCACGCCCACCGGGGATGCGACGGCGAACTGGGTGCTCAGCACCGATGTGGACTGGCTGACCTTCTCCGAGGCTTCCGGTGAAGGGGAGCAGGTGGTCGACGTCTCCGTCAACACCCGGATACTCGACGCGGGATCGTACCAGGGGACGATTTTCGTTCGATCCCCGGTGTACAACGCCGAAGCGGATGTCGCCGTCGAGATGGAAATGGTCGTGGGTGTCGACGACATGTCCCGGCCTGTCACGCTCATGCTCGAGCAGAACTATCCGAACCCATTCAATCCGACGACCGTGATCGCGCTCGATCTCGGCGCCCGTTATCATGACGGGATTCCGAGTCTGCGGGTGTATGACATGGTCGGACGCGAAGTGATGGATCTTTCATCGTCCGTGCAGCGTCGCGACGGCCGTCAGACCCTGACCCTGGAGGCCGGCGCGCTGTCCGCAGGGACGTATCGCTATGTCCTCCGCCAGGCAGACCGTGTCCGCGTCCGGAGCATGACACTGATCAAGTAGTGACATCGGCGGCAGTCTCGCGGTCCGGGGCTGCCGCCGTTCACCGCATGTTTGCATCAACACAGGCTAGCATCATGAAACGCAGTTCCCTCGTTTTTCTTCTCCTGCTGGGATTGTCCCTCCCGGCTTCGGCGCAGTATGCCGATGAAAACGCATCGCTCCTCCTCGGGGGCTCCGCGTATATCAGTGTTCCGTACAAGGACGCGTTCAACGTCGACCTGATCAGCGCCGGCCGGCTGAGTATCGACGCGTGGATACGGCCCACGGCCGGCGGGATGAAAATGACCATCGTCGGCAATGACGAGTCCACCGGATACTGGTTCGGCCTGACCTCCCAGCGAAAGCTCCGCTTCTCCCCCAATCCTTCTCTCGCCAGGGAGAGCAATGCGAGCATACCGCTGAACACATGGACGCATGTCGCGGTCAGTTTCGATGCGACCAGCAACGCCATGGTGTTCTATGTCAACGGCAGCGTCGATGCCACGATCAACACCGGGCAGACGTATATCGGATTCAGTTATTTCGACCTGCGCATCGGTGCGGACCGTCTGAAAACCGGTCCGGGAATGTACTGGACCGGGGGCATCGACGAGGTGCGCATCTGGGCGGCCGCCCTCGATTTCAGCAAGGCGGCAGGTCTCCTGTATCGCATACCACTGGCGATGACCGGTGGCCTGCACGGACGCTACCTGAAAGGCGGATGGCGGCTGAACAACAACGCGCAGTCCGTCGACGGCAGCGCCAACGGATCTTCGGTCGGTGGCGTCTCGTATGCCGCCAAGCCTGATCCGCCGCACTACGACCGTATCGCGTTCGCCGCGAACAACGGTCCCGACCGCAGCGATCATCTTACCATTCCACATCGCGCGGCCCTGTCGTTTTCCGGCCCGTACACCATCGAGTGCTGGGTGCGCCCGACGTCCGGCGGGAATGCGCAGTACCACACCTTCGTGACGAAGGGATCGTACAGCAGGAGCCGGTGGCATTACTGGCTGGGACTGGACAAAAGCAACGGACGCGTCATGTTCCTGCCTGACGGTGACTGGAAGAATCCGACGACGAGCAGTGCGGCCCTGCCGCTGAACACGTGGTCGCACGTTGCGGCGCGTTTCGAAGGGGGCGGCAGTTCCTACAAAGCCACCGTGTTTATCAACGGCGTTCCTGCCGGAACCCGCAGTTACAGCGGTGCCGGGAGCGCGAACACCGATGCGCTTGTCCTCGCCGCA